>NZ_JBKSWG010000006.1:0-112710 GCF_047234585.1 Sellimonas sp.
ATATTGAATTTTCAAGGTGCGAAGCCCATTTAAGGTATGGGAAGTCTTAGTTATTTATATGATGCCAGGGGCAAAATACATTTGCCTCTGGTATGCGCTCCAAGAGGATACGCAGGCAATACCAAAATGGTTGTGACCTTGGTATCATATTAAACACAATTGAATCAAAGGTCAAGTAACAGCAATCAAAACGTAGAAAAAGGGGACAAAAATGAAGAATGACGATATATTTTTAAAAGAACTCGTGACGAGGGAAATGGAAAAAGAAGCAGAAAAAATAAAAAATAAAATCGAAAAAGACGAGAGCCTCGACGATATAGAGGTACCGGACGATTTCGAAGACAGAATTATGGAGAAAGCACAGGAACTTCAGAAGGAAAAGGAAACTTTTGCAAATCTGTCCAAGGCGGATCAGGAAGCATTGATGCTGGGGAGAGAGCTGCAGCTGCGCCGGGAAGAAAAAGAGACAGAAGAATTTGCGGAAGAACTTGTACCGGATTTGGATCACGAGTTGCCCGCAGCCGTCGGGGCGGAAGAGTTTACAGAGACTGCGCTCAACACAGAAACCGGAAGTTCCGATTCAACAAAATCAAAGCGGAAAGTACGCAGATGGAGACGGAAGACGATGGTGGGGCTTGCCGCTGCACTTGTGGCAGCTCTGGGAGTCGGCGTGACCACATTTGGCGATAAAGGGTATGTGGCGGAAAGAGTGAATCGTCTGTTAGGTGGAAGACAAAGTACAAATATTACGAGCCAGAGTTCTGATGACAAGAAGGTAACAAAACAGGAAGAAATTGATGAAGAAAAAGTGTATCAGAAGATAAAAGACGAGTTCGGATTTGATGCGGTAAGGATGGATTACAAGCCGCCAAAAATGAAAATGGTTGATTCTACGATAGATAAATCTCTTTTGTCGGCAGATATTTATTATGAATACCAAGGGCAAGTCATATCCTACAGTATTATTCCACCGTTTCAAAATTTTTCCTACGGATATGATGTGGAAGATCCAATCGTGGAGGAATATGAAAAGGAGGTAAACGATATAAAAATTCAGGTTACGGAATATCGGATAGAAGAGTCAGGGCAGATGGAGTATTCCGCGAAATTTCAATATGAAGATGTCGAATACATCCTGATTGGGGTAATAGAAAAAGCGGAATTTGAAAAAATTTTGGAGAATTTACATTTTTTTTAAAAAAAGCGAAAGATTTTCGAAGGTCGTGCGTCTATATAATATAAGGAGATGAGAACATGAGAAAAAAAGTAGAAAAGATGGTATCCTTCTTACTTGCCATGACATTGATTTTGGGTCTTAGCCTCAGTGTATCGGGGCAGAAGGTAAAAGCGGCTGAAGAGCTCCAGGAGGAAGTTGGATACACCGATATTCAGACAAGAGGAATTTACCTCCAGAGTGGATCGTCTAAAATCAGCCAACCTGGCGCTGGAAAAATCACGGTAGGCGGAACTACAAGGGCACAAAAAGTTGTTGACACGGTCAGCATCAATGTAAATGTAGAAAGAAAAGTGAACGGAACATGGGAACAATATACATCCTGGACTGTCACAAAACACGATACTATCTCCGTGACGACCAGCAAGACGCTCTCCGTTCCAAAGGGCTATTACTACCGGGTAAAGAGCGTGCACTACGCGAATTCGGATGTCAGCAGTTCAGCAACAGGTGGCTTATACGTTTAATAACTATCCCCACTATCTTATTTAGACTTGAAGTTATGATCCTTATTGGATAGCGGGAGAGTTATTGCGGGCACTGTTCCACATACAAGCATACATAAAAAAGTCGGGAGTCTTTTTTGGTATCACATTATCCTTTAATCCTTAAGCAAGCAACCCGGAATTCTGTAATGTAGAAAGCAGAACTTCCTATGTGGAACAGTGGCTGCAATAGCTCTTCCGTTCATTTCTTACCCGGCATTCGTCGGTCGGTTTTCATGATATAGGGAACATTTTGTTTCCTATATCATAGAGTCTCTTTGGGAAAAGGGGAAGATAGAGGAAAGTAAGAATAGAGAAGAAAACGGCAGGTTTCAGTGGAAAAAGAAACCTGCCGTTTTTTTATTATTGCGCGGATGCAAGACTTGCCTGAATCGCTTTTGCAAGCTGATCCGGGCAGGATGTGTTTTTTATGCCGCATGTAATTCCGGATAGACGCTGGAGAGCTTCCTGAGCATTCATGCTTTCCACAAGACTTGAGATGCCTTTCAGATTTCCGTTGCATCCGCCGGTAAACTGGACATCGTGGATACAGTTGTTGTCATCAAGTGTAAATTCAATGAGCCTGGAGCATACTCCGGTTGGCCTGTACTGCATATTGATTCCTCCGTTTCTTGTTTCTTTGAGTAGTGTTTGAGTTGGAAGAACGGTATTTCATGAGATTCGCGGATCGTTCCGAAAGTCTCGTGTGTTGGCTTCCTTCCGCGAAAAGTATAGCAGACAGAAGACGGGAAATCCATATTTTTGCGCAGATTCCCATAGCTTTTTCTTATAACATTTATAGCATTTCTTATAGAGGGAAAGGCGGAAAATTTTCATTTTGTTCTGGCTTTGCGCGTGACAGCTTGATACAATAAACAGGAAAGAGAAAAGCAAAAAACAAACAGGGAAGAGAAAGGCAGGAGAGAAGCATGTTAGGAATCATTGGTGCAATGGAAGAAGAAGTTGCGGAGTTAAAAAGAAGAATGGAGATAGAAGAAGTAAGTGAAGCAGCGTCCATGTCCTTTTATCGTGGGAAGCTGGAGGGCAAAGATGTGGTCGTCGTCAGGAGCGGGATCGGCAAGGTTAACGCGGCAGTGTGCGCACAGATCCTGATTGACCGCTTTCATGTGGATACGTTGATCAATACAGGAATCGCAGGCTCTCTGGATGCGCAGATTGATATCGGAGATATGGTCATTTCTACTGATGCGGTAGAGCATGATATGGATGCGTCTGCTTTCGGAGATCCGGTGGGACAGATTCCTCAGATGGATACGTTTTCTTTCCCGGCGGATGAGAAGCTTGTAAAACTTGCAAAAGAGGTCAACGAGAGAATCAATCCGGACATTCATACATGGACCGGGCGTATCGTGAGCGGGGACCAGTTTGTGGCATCCAGCCAGGTAAAGGAGAGGTTGATTGCTCTTTTTGGGGCCAAGTGTACGGAAATGGAAGGTGCAGCGATTGCCCACACTGCTTATCTGAACAAAATTTCGTGCGTCATCATTCGGGCCATTTCGGACAAAGCTGACAACAGTGCGGAGATGGATTATCCGGCTTTCGAAGAGCTCGCAATCCGCCACAGTGTAAGGCTTGTCTGTGCATTGGCGGCTGAGATGTAGGGAGGACAGGCGTGGAAAATCGGCAAAATGTGGCTGATTCTGAGCTTGGGATAAAAAAGATGTAGAACGGTTAGGGAGCCTTTTTCCGTGAATTTCAGTTATACTGAACGTATCAATGAAAACGGAGGAGGCTCTTTTTATGGTAAACGCAGTGTGGGAGTATGGCATTTTATTTTATGTCATCGGAGTAATGTGTATTCTTGGAGTGTTCAGCAAACTGATCGTACAGTTTACACTCCGAAGACTTGTACGGGAAGCAGGCAGGATGGGAAAAAGTCTGCATCCGCTGATGAAACTTGTGAGAGCAAAGTTTGAACACACGTGTATGATAAGTGACAAGGTGCAGAATGTACGGGCTTTTGTGGATAAATATATGTTTGAGTACAAGGTGCTGGGGATAAAGCTCCACAGTTGGCGGCAGATCGAGAAAGCATCGGCATGGGCTAGCCTCATTATCGGCGGTATTGGAGCTGCCAGAGGATATTTTGAGAATGCTGGCCTTGAGACTATCGGCCAGTATGCCGTCGCAGGAGCTGCGGGGGCGGTGCTGCTGTTTGCCCTGAGAATGGTCACGGATGAAGGGTATCAGCTGGAAGCAGCGAAAAATTACATGGTTGATTTCCTGGAAAATACATATGCCCGCAGGTATGAAAGGATCAATCAGCGACAGGAGCAGGAGACAGCAGAGGAAAAGAGTGTGGGAGAAGAGCTGCAGGCAGTGAAAGAGGCAGTGGAAGAAGAGCTGCCGAAGGAAGAAATTTTTGCTGATCCGCAGCCTGAGATTGTGCTCGAAGAAACTGTGCAGGAACATCCGAAAATGAAGTACACAAAAAAGCAGCAGAAGGGACGTCAAAAAGAAGTACAAAAAGAAACACAGAAAGAAGAAGTCGAATCGGAACTGATCAGTCTTATGAAAGAGGAAGAAAAGAAGCAGGAAAAAACAAAGCAGTCGGAGGAAAAAAAGAGAGACGAACAGATGATCAGAGAGATCCTTGCGGAGTTTTTAGCTTGATTAATAGAGTGCCTTTTGCTAGAATGTAACCAGAGAAATCCAGCAGAAACTGGAAAAATAGAAAGGAATGATAACGATGGCAAAGGTAACGTTCGACTATTCAAAAGCAGCTCCGTTCATCAAAGATCATGAAATGGAGTCTATGAAAGACATTGTACTGGCGGCGAAGGACAAGCTGCTGGCACGAACAGGGGCAGGAAATGACTTCCTCGGATGGATCGATCTTCCGGTGGATTATGATAAAGAAGAATTTGCCCGCATTCAGAAAGCGGCAGAGAAGATCCAGGGAGACTCGGATGTCCTTCTCGTAATCGGGATCGGAGGATCTTACCTCGGAGCAAGAGCTGCGATCGAATTTTTAAGACACAGCTTTTACAACATGGTTTCCAAGGAAATCCGCAAAGCACCGGAAATCTATTATGTGGGAAACAGTATCAGCAGTACATACCTGAAAGATTTGATCGATGTGATCGGAGACAGAGATTTCTCTGTAAATATTATTTCCAAATCTGGTACGACGACAGAACCTGCGATCGCATTCCGCATTTTCAAAGAAATGCTGGAAAAGAAATATGGTAAAGAAGAGGCTGCAAAGAGAATCTACGCTACAACAGACAAAGCAAGAGGAGCACTGAAAAACCTGGCTACGGAAGAAGGGTATGAATCCTTCGTAGTTCCGGATGATGTGGGAGGCCGTTTCTCCGTACTGACAGCAGTCGGTCTTCTGCCGATCGCAGCCAGCGGTGCGGACATCACAAAGCTGATGGAAGGCGCTGCATCCGGAAGAAAGGCTGCCATGGAACTTGCATTCGAAGAAAACGATGCTCTCAAATATGCGGCAGTGAGAAATATTCTCCATACAAAAGGAAAAGCAGTGGAAGTGCTGGCAAACTACGAACCAAGTCTTCACTATGTTTCCGAATGGTGGAAACAGCTCTACGGGGAAAGCGAAGGAAAAGACCAGAAGGGTATCTTCCCGGCATCTGTAGATCTTACGACAGACCTTCATTCTATGGGACAGTTCATCCAGGACGGAAGCCGTATCATGTTTGAGACTGTCATGAACGTGGAGAAATCAAGAGAAGAAGTCATCATCGGAGAGGAACCGGTGGATCTGGACGGACTGAACTATCTTGCAGGACAGACAGTTGACTTTGTAAACAAGAGCGCCATGAACGGTACAGTGCTTGCGCATACAGACGGAAATGTGCCAAACCTGATGATAAACATTCCGGAGCAGAGCGAATTTTATCTCGGAGAACTGTTCTACTTCTTCGAATTTGCCTGTGGTGTAAGCGGATACATTTTGGGCGTCAATCCGTTCAACCAGCCAGGTGTGGAAGCATATAAGAAAAATATGTTTGCACTTCTTGGAAAACCGGGATATGAAAAAGAGCGCGAAGAACTGATGAAGAGATTATAAATCAAAGATATTGATCGAGCAGCAGGGCTGTGCAGAATGCACGGCCCTGTTTTTTCCTTAGGAAAATCCTCTGTACTCCCTGCGTAATAAAAAGCCATACGGGCGGGATGCACACGCGCAAAAACGGGATTTTAGGTAGGCTTACCACTTTATTCTGTATAGGAACTTATAAAAAAATATGTAGAAAACCTGACGGATTTTATAGTAAATATTCACAAAAAAATATGCTTTTTTATAGGAAGATTGTGAAAACGAATATTGACTTTTCAAGTACCGAGGAGTAAAGTAAGCTGGAAATGAAAATAAGAGAAAAGGAGGGAGCGAGACGGGTAATTTAGCAGAGAAGCTGACAGAAGAACTGAACTGTAAAGTCGTGTTCACGATACCGGTCGGAAAAGGACTTCCGATCTACGAATCCGTCGTCGTGACATGGATCGTTATGGCAGTTCTCGTATTGCTTTCCATGATTTTAGTGCGGAACCTGAAGGTAGAAAATCCGGGGAAAAAGCAGCTTGCACTTGAGTCCGGGTATTTATTTTTCCGCAATTTCTTTTACAACCTGTTAGGGGAACACGGAGCGCGCTATATTCCTTATATGATCACGGTTATCCTTTACATCGGACTTGCCAATATCATGGGAGTATTCGGTTTTGTCCCGCCAACGAAGGATATGGGCGTGACGATCGCGCTTTCGCTGATGAGTATTTTCCTCATAGAGTACGCAGGAATCAGGCACAAAGGGACGAAAGGGTGGATCAAAGCATTTGCCCAGCCGGTTGCCGTGATGCTGCCCATCAATATTCTGGAGATATTCATCCGGCCATTATCGCTGTGTATGCGGCTTTTTGGAAATGTGCTGGGTTCCTATGTGGTAATGAAGCTGATCGAGATCATTTGTCCGATTTTGCTTCCTATACCGTTCAATCTATATTTTGATTTTTTTGACGGATTCATTCAGGCATATGTGTTTGTATTTTTGACATCACTATTTATCAACGAAGCGGTTGAGTAAACATTATTCGAAACAAGAAGGAGGAAACAAACTATGACATCATTAATCGCAATCGGAGCAGCAATTGCTGTTTTCACAGGTATTGGAGCAGGTATTGGAATCGGACTTGCTACAGGAAAGGCTGCTGAGTCCATCGCAAGACAGCCGGAGGCAGAAGGAAAAATCAGAAGTACACTGCTTTTGGGATGTGCCCTTGCCGAGGCAACAGCGATCTACGGTTTTGTTATCGGTTTGCTGATCATTATCTTATTAGGCTAACAGAAAGGCAGGTAGAGGCAGATGCTGACATTAAGTCCGATTACGATCATCGGGACGATCATAAATCTGCTTGTTCTGTATTTTTTGCTGCAGCATTTCTTATTTAAGCCGATTCAGAAGATCATGGATAAACGCGAAGAGATCATAAAAGGGCAGCTTCAGGATGCCGAGGAGCAGAAAAAGTCCGCCTATCAGCTGAGGACGCAGTATGAACAGGCTCTGTCCCAGGCGAAAGAGGAGTCCGGCCAGATCGTTGAGAGGGCCAGGACAGAAGCGGCGCTCCAGGCAGATGCCATCGTGCAGAATGCAAATACAGAGGCAGTCCAGATCGTCGAGAAGGCAAGAAAGACAGTCGAGCTTGAGCGTGAACAGGCAATGCAGGAGATGAAAGCACAGGTTGCAGACATTGCCCTTGCAGCGGCTTCTAAAATTATGGGAGATAAGAACAGCAGCGAGAAAGATTTGGCACTTTATGACCGATTTTTAGAAGAAGCAGGTGATTCCGATGACACAAACAGCTAGAAATTATGCGAAAGCATTATATGAACTGAACGTGGATGCGGAATCCATAAAAACGACAGAGGATATCCTGGAAGAAGTAAAGGAGCTTCGCGAAAGTCTTGCGAACCCAATCGTTTCTTTCCGGGTAAAAGAAAAGATCATAGATCGCGTGTTCCCGAAGGGAACCGCTAATTTTTTGAAAGTAGTCTGCAGGAATCAGAAGGCCGACATTCTTCTGGATATTTTTGAGGCGTACCATGATGCCGAAAGAAAGGCGAGAGGAGTGCTGAGGGCAAATCTGATCTACGTGACAGCACCGACCAAGGAGCAGGAGGAAAAGATCAAAGCGTTCCTCTGTAAGACATACCACGTGAAAAGTGCAGAGCTTTCCATGAAAGAGGATAAAAGCCTCATCGGAGGATTTATCCTTCAGGCAGAAAACAGGGAATTCGACTGGAGTCTTCGCGGACGTTTCCAGTCTTTATCCCAGGCTTTAAAACATTAATGCGGAGGTGACGTAATTGAGTACGATCAATTCAGACGAAATAATCTCCATTTTGAAAGAAGAAATTCAAAATTATGACGAAATCAGCAAAGATAAAGAAGTCGGGACGGTCGTAAGCGTTGGGGACGGTATCGCAAATATCTATGGTATCGATCACGCAGCATACGGCGAGATCGTGACATTCGAAAATGGGCTCAAAGGGATGGTCCAGGATATCCGTCAGAACAGTATCGGATGTATCCTTTTTGGCGACGACCGGGAGATCAAGGAAGGGACGAAAGTATTCCGTACCGGAAAAAGCGCTGGCGTACCGGCAGGAGAAGGCTTTATCGGCCGTGTTGTGAATGCCCTGGGCGCGCCGATCGACGGCAAAGGGGAAATACCGTGCGATGAATACAGACCGGTGGAATATCCGGCGCCGTCCATTGTGGACAGAAAGTCTGTCAGTGTTCCTATGGAGACAGGAATCCTTTCAATCGACTCCATGTTCCCGATCGGGCGCGGACAGCGTGAGCTGATTATCGGGGACCGGCAGACAGGAAAGACTTCCATTGCCATCGATACGATTTTGAACCAGAAAGGAAAAGATGTCATCTGTATCTATGTAGCTATCGGACAGAAGGCGTCTACTGTGGCGAAACTGGTTTCCACTCTTGACAAATATGGAGCTTTAGAGTATACAACAGTATTTTCAGCGACAGCAAGCGACTGTGCGCCGCTTCAGTACATTGTGCCGTATGCGGGAACAGCCCTTGCCGAATATTTTATGTATAGAGGAAAAGATGTCCTGATCGTCTATGACGACCTGTCCAAGCATGCGGTAGCTTACCGTGCTCTTTCCCTTCTTCTGGAGAGACCGCCTGGACGTGAGGCATATCCGGGGGACGTATTCTATCTGCATTCCAGACTTCTGGAGCGTTCCAGCCGTCTGAGCGACGAGGCAGGAGGAGGTTCTATCACAGCGCTTCCGATCATTGAGACGCAGGCAGGGGATGTATCCGCTTATATTCCGACCAATGTCATTTCCATTACAGACGGACAGATTTTCCTGGAGAGCGATTTGTTCTTCTCCGGTATGCGCCCGGCTGTCAATGTAGGGCTTTCCGTATCCCGTGTCGGCGGTGCAGCACAGACTAAGGCAATGAAAAAAGCATCCGGAAGCATCCGTATCGATCTGGCACAGTACAGGGAAATGCAGGTGTTTACCCAGTTCTCATCAGACCTTGACGAGTCTACAAAGGCACAGCTTGAATACGGAAGCTGTCTGATGGAACTTCTCAAACAGCCGCTGTGCAGCCCGTTGTCCCTGCATGAGCAGGTTATTACCTTGTGTGTGGCGACCAACAAGAAGATGGTCGGCATCCCGCTCAAGGAAATAAAGAAATACCAGAAAGAGATTCTCGAGTATTTTGACAGTGTTTATCCGGAGATCGGACGAGAGATCGAAGAGAAGAAAGTCCTCACAGAGGAGCTTACAGAAAAGATTTTGAAAGCGGCAGAAGAATTCAGAGATAAGAGCAGGTGTTAGTATGGCAAGTGCAAAAGAAATACAGGCACGAATGAAAAGCATTCGGGATACAATGAAGATCACAAATGCGATGTATATGATTTCTTCCTCCAAGATGAAACGTGCGAAGAGAGTGCTTGCAGATACAGAGCCGTATTTCTACAATCTGCAGAGTACGATCTCACGTATCCTCCGCCATATGCCGGATGTGGAACATGTCTTTTTTGATACGAGGCCGCAGATCCCGGAAGAAGAGCGAAAGATCGGCTGTATCGTCGTGACGGCGGACAAAGGACTTGCAGGAGCCTACAATCACAATGTCATCAAGATGACGGAAGATGGCATCATCAACGCAAAGGGACATCCGAAGCTGTATGTGCTGGGAATCGTGGGACAGCAGTATTTCCGAAAAAAGAACGTCGATATGGATGAGCAGTTCCATTATACCGTCCAGAAACCGACGATGCACCGGGCAAGGGTCATTGCCAGGGAGATGGTAGAAGAGTTTGTGAACGGGCACCTTGACGAGGTGGATATCATTTTTACGGAAATGGTCAGCGCGATCTCTATGGAGACGAAGCGCGTGCAGATCCTTCCGTTGAAAAAGTCACAGTTTTCCAATATGAAAATACCGGTGGACGTGCAGCAGGAGGTTATCCGGATGGTGCCGTCCACGGAGGCTGTCCTGGATCAGATCGTGCCAAACTATGTAACAGGCTATATTTACGGATGTCTGGTAGAGTCTTATGCCAGTGAGAATAATGCGAGAATGACAGCGATGCAGTCTTCGACAGACAACGCGAAAGAAATGCTCCGTGAGTTGTCGATTCAGTACAACCGTGCAAGGCAGGCTGCCATCACACAGGAGATCACGGAAGTAATCAGCGGTGCGAAAGCACAAAAAAGGAAGTGATGACGATGAATAAAGGAAAGATTGTACAGGTCATGGGACCTGTTGTAGATGTAATATTTGAAAACGGGGAACTTCCAAAAATCAAAGATGCTTTAGTTGTGGAAAATAATGGGAAAAAGTGTGTGATGGAAGTATCACAGCATATAGGAAATGATACGGTCCGCTGTATCATGCTTTCCGCCAGCGAAGGCCTCTACCGTGATATGGAAGTTGTCGCTACCGGAGCAGGCATCAAAGTTCCGGTAGGAGATAAGACGCTTGGCCGTCTGTTCAACGTCCTCGGAGAGACAGTGGACAACGGCGAATCACTGGAAGGCGAGGAACACTGGGAGATTCACAGAGATCCGCCGACCTTCGAAGAGCAGAGCCCGGTAGTGGAGATACTGGAGACCGGAATCAAGGTCATCGACCTTCTGGCTCCGTACGCAAAGGGTGGAAAGATCGGTCTTTTTGGCGGCGCCGGTGTTGGAAAAACGGTGCTGATCCAGGAGTTGATCCAGAATATTGCCACAGAACACGGTGGATATTCCATCTTTACCGGTGTAGGAGAGCGTTCCCGTGAAGGAAATGACCTCTGGACAGAGATGAAAGAGTCTGGAGTATTGAATAAGACAGCCCTTGTGTTTGGGCAGATGAATGAGCCGCCTGGATCACGTATGCGTGTGGCTGAGACTGGACTTACGATGGCGGAATATTTCCGCGATAAAGAGCATCAGGACGTGCTTCTTTTTATCGACAATATTTTCCGTTTCGTGCAGGCAGGATCTGAGGTGTCCGCGCTTCTTGGACGTATGCCGTCCGCGGTTGGATATCAGCCGACACTGGCTACAGAGATGGGGGCACTTCAGGAGAGGATCGCTTCCACGAAGAATGGATCTGTCACATCCGTGCAGGCAGTCTACGTGCCGGCCGACGACCTGACCGACCCGGCTCCGGCCACAACATTCGCTCATCTGGATGCACAGACGGTCCTTTCCAGAAAGATTGTGGAACAGGGGATCTACCCGGCTGTGGATCCGTTGGAATCCAGCTCCCGTATCCTCGAGGCCGACGTGGTAGGCGAAGAGCACTATGAGGTGGCACGAAAAGTACAGGAAATCCTCCAGAAATATAAAGAACTGCAGGATATCATCGCGATCCTCGGTATGGAAGAGCTTTCCGAAGAAGATAAGAATATTGTGTACCGTGCAAGAAAGATCCAGAAATTCTTATCTCAGCCATTCCATGTGGCGGAGAATTTCACAGGGATTCCAGGAAAGTATGTTCCGCTGAAAGAGACGATCCGTGGATTTAAGATGATCGTGGACGGCGAGATGGACGAATACCCGGAAAATGCATTTTTCAATGTCGGAACGATCGAGGACGTCATTGAGAAAGCGAAAGCCGAAGCGGCAGAACAGTAAAGGGGTGCGTATATGGGCCAGAGTACATTTGGACTGGAAATCTACGCCAGCGACCGTCAGTTTTATACAGGAAGAGGGAAAAGCATCACGATCCCTGTGGACGACGGCGAGATGCAGATCCTTCCTCATCACGAAGATATGATCGCTGCGATCATACCAGGCGAGATGAGATTTACGGACGCGGAAGGTCTGGAGGTAGACGTGGCGGTAAGCGCCGGATTTGTGGAAGTGCTTAACAATCGTGTGAAAGTGTTCGCACTTACGGTAGAGCGACCGGAGGAGATCGATATCCGGCGAGCAGAGGAGGCAAGGGAGAGAGCGGAAGAACAGCTCCGTCAGAAAAAGAGCCTCCAGGAGTACAATGCCAACCAGATGGCGCTTGCAAGAGCGATGTCACGACTGAGAGTAACACACAGAAGAGATATATAATATTAAGATACAAAAGGTGCATCTTCAATTTGAGGATGCACTTTTATTGTGTGCAGCAAATGAGTGTGTTACACTGAGAGAAGAAAAAGGTGGCTGAGAAAAAGAGAAATGCGGCCGGAAATATATGGATCATAAGGTAACAATAAATAGGAAGAAAGGAAAACAGTATGAAGAAAGAAGAGCTGAAAAAACTGATCGACACGGCGGCGGGAAGGATCCCGGCGGATGTTGTCATAAAAAACTGTAAGATTGTAAATGTATTCTCAGGTACGATCACTGAGGGGGATATTGCCCTCTGCGGAGGACAGATCGCAGGGATCGGGGAGTATGAAGGCAAAGAAACGGTAGATGCCCAAGGCCGCTATGCGGTTCCTGGATTTATAGACAGCCATATCCACATTGAATCTTCCTATGTAAGTCCGGAAGAGATCGGCCGCCTTCTTGTGCCGCATGGGGCGACGACTATCATCGCAGATCCACATGAGATTGTCAACGTATGCGGAATCAAAGGGTTGGACTACATGATGGAAGCGGCAGAAGGAACGAAACTTGACATCAAATATGTCCTTCCGTCCTGTGTGCCGGCCACACCGTTCGAACATGCGGGGGCAGTCATCGGCGCGCCGGAAATGGAAGAGCCGATCCGCAGGGACGAAATACTGGGACTCGGGGAATTCATGAATTTTCCGGGGGTGATCCAGGCGGACGACGCCGTGCTTGAGAAGATTTTGACAGCAAAGCGGGTCGGAAAGATCATCGACGGACATGGACCTGGAATCACTGGGAAGGAGCTGAATGCCTATGCTTCCGCGCGAATCCTGGCAGATCATGAATGCTCCACAGTAGAAGAGATGAAAGAACGTCTGGAACGGGGGATGTATATTCTGCTGCGCCAAGGATCAGCCTGCCACAATCTTCGGACGCTGCTCAAAGGAGTCACGCGGGAGAACGAAAGAAGATGTCTTCTCTGTTCAGATGACCGCCAGCCAAAGACAATCCTTCAGGAAGGACACTTGGACAATCATCTGAAGATCTGTGTGGAAGAAGGGCTCGATCCGGTAAGTGCCATCCGGATGGCCACCCTCAATGCGGCTGAATGCTTCCGGCTTTACGACAGAGGTGCCATCGCTCCGGGATACCGTGCGGACATCGTCCTTTTGGATGACCTGAAAGAATTCCGCGTGGACAGAGTCTGGATCGATGGGGAACTCACGGCCCAGGAAGGGAAGTATTTGCCGGAAGTACACAGACACGATATCGCTTCGGTAAAAAGAAGTGTGGTTGTCAAAGATTTCAGCAGGGAAAAACTGAAGATGCATCTTTCTTCGGACCATGTACATGTCATCGAAATCCTTCCGGGCGGGGTTGTGACGAAAAAGACGACGGCAAAGATCACTCTCGACCAAGAGGGAGAATTCGTGTGGAATCCAGACGAAGACATCGTGAAGGTGGCCGTGGTAGAAAGACACCAGGGAACTGGAAACGTAGCCTGCGGATTCCTGAAAGGGTACGGGATAAAAGAAGGGGCAGTCGCTCTTTCCATCGCCCACGATTCCCACAATATCATTGCAGTTGGAGTCAATGATGAGGAGATGGAATATGCTGTCCGTAGTCTGATCGCTCAGGATGGAGGAATCGTGCTTGTGAAGGAAGGGAAAGTGATCGAGAGTATGCCGATGCCGATTGCAGGACTTATGAGTGACCGAAGCGGAGAGTGGGTAGATGAAAAGCTGACCGCGATTCATGAGAAAGCTTATACGGAGCTTGGAATCTGTGGGGAAGTGGAGCCGGTAATGACACTTTGCTTTATGTCACTCCCTGTGATACCGGAACTGAAACTGACGGATATGGGACTCTTTGATGTGAATGCATTTTCCTTTATACCGGTGGAAGCATAATGATAACATCTAAAATTAAATCGCCCCTTTTGCTTAGCAACTGGGGCGATTTTTTGCATCAATATGGCAGTTTCTATCTTTTTGTGATCCGTGCCACGAAGGCGGATATGATCCGTTCGGCATACTGGGACAGAGAATAACGGCGCTGCTTTAAAAGCCAGTCGTATGTAAGTCCTCTCTCAAGAATGGTATAGTATTCTGTCAGCTCGTTGGGCGAGAGCTCGCTCTGGAAACAGCCGGACTCCAGCCCCTCTTTGATGATCGACAGGACGATCTGATAATATTTTCGATCCGGGTTGATGATAGGACGTCCATATTCGGTCATGACTTCCAGGCCGTAAAGGCAAGGCAGGAGGGTCACAAAGCGGGACGTCTCCAGTCCTTTCATAACATATTGGCTGAAACGCAGAAGCTTTTGATCCGGGGAAATATCCGACGGTACATTATCCAGCCAGTCTTCGTATGTGCTGTCATAGTGGGACGCAAGCTGGAAGAGGAGTTCCTCTTTCCCGCGGAAATGATGGTAAAAAGCCCCTCGGGAAGTACCGGACTCTTCAATAATCTGATTGATAGTCGTGTTTGCATAGCCCTGATCCAGAAAAAGTTTCCAGGAAGCATCTAGTATTTTTGTGCGAGCACTTGTCTCTTTTTTCTTATAGTAAGCCATAACTTTCCCTCGATTTGTATATTATTACTAAATATTATAGCGGAAACAGGCAGAAATGTACAACTCTTTTTTGTTATAAAGTTGTCACTCTTCTTGACAGTAAAATTTCAGCGTGATAAACTTTAGAAAAATAGGAATGCAGTACGGATTTTAGTATCCGAATTTCAGCATTTCAAGAGGAGCAGATATGGAAAAATTGCAAATCAAAGAGAACATGGGAAAAGAGGAAATGAGATATGCCGTCGAAGCGGCCCGTTTGCTTGGATTCCAGACAGAAGCGGCTGTTTTTCCCGTCACATGTACTGAGGGAGGCATTTTGTCACCACAGAATGAAGACGAGCTGCAAGAGCTGTGGGCGCTGTCGGAAAAAGGCGCACCGGAGGGGTATTTGCAGGCGAAAGGCAATCCGGAGCCGATGTTTGATCTGGAGTTTCGGGAACAAACGGGGTTGGAGTACATATTCAGCAAAGGGCCGTTTTTGAAAGACGAGGACTTTGACTTTCTGCCGGACAAACTAGATGTGAAGCTTGTTCTGCCGGATAACGCGGATCATTTTCTTGTAGCTTCAGCGTGCAATATCGCTTTTCGGCTCGGCATGGAGACGACCGGATATGAGGGAGATATTGTGGCAGAAGAAGGATACAAGGGAAATGCCTTTGTGTTTGAGAACGCGGCAAAGACAGAGATGGTCTTGGAAGAGTCTGAGAAGGCAGTAAGAGTCATTGTACGTGGACAGGGACAGGAACTTCTGGATTTTACGGCCTATATCTGTGAACATTTCCCTTCAGTAGCGGGATTCCAAAATTGGCGGGATGTCCTGATGAATATGACGGATGATTTTATTTTGCGCGGAGCGGACGGACAGCTTGCAGCGTTGGATGCCTGCGGGGAAGAGGATGAGGAAAATACATTTACTGTATATGGATCGCCTGAGATCACAGAACAGCAGAAAAGCGGTTTCCCACGGGCAGTCTTTGAGAATTATAAAGCGGGCAGGCAGGTATACGAAAAGACATACACACTTCCTTGGGAAGTAGAAACATTCGAAAGAATCCTGGAGGAAGAACTTTATCCGAAACTTAGAAACGGGGATCGGATCCGGATTCAGGGAGCGGTAAGTGAAGACTTGGAAGTCCGGGAGAAACTGAAGGCAAAAATACAAGAAAAAGTAAAGGAAAAAGGAGCAGAGACGGAAAATCTTGACATCTTTTGTGCATATAAGCAGGGATTTTCCTGGCTGGATGAAAAGATCATCCCGTCTGTGCGCAGCTCGAAACCGGATAAGATTGAAATCTTCTTTAAGCCGTTTCTGCCAAAAGGACAGAAAGAGTGGCTGGACGAAAATGGAGCTACACCATCGTACCACAACCTAAAGGCAGACAATCCGGACAAATGGTACGATCTGCCGATCCGTTACTTGCAGGAGCTGTATCCTATCGAGGATGTGCTCGTGAGGGAGCTTGGCCTTTCGAGGGATGATGTTGTCTTCCTTCCGTACGAAGGGGAGGAGGATATTACCTACCGCTGCAAAGTGTACTGTGGAGATGAGATTTGCCTTGAAGAGACCTACCGGGCTTGGTATTCAGAGCGGCCATATATGGACGAGTATCCGCAGATGGGAAAGGTACATCCTTCCACAGGATATATTACTGTCTCCATCAATGGGGAGGAGAGCCTTTCCCGCAGAGTTCGGACAGACCTGGAGGAAATCTGGGATACGTATCAGGCGGAAGTCCTTCCAGACTGCAGAAAATATATAGAAGAAAAATATGACGGAAAGATAACCGAGGACCTGCAGCCGTTTTTCCAGGAACTTCTTCTGGATGTGACGGTAAGCGAACCGGACTACCGGGTTGGATGCAGGGAAGACTTGATTTCTTCTCTGGACGCACTGCATGAAGATATGTACTTTGCAGGCAGCGATTATTTTAAGAACTACGGGGTACAGAATATCAATGTTATGCTGGACGCACCGGGGCTTATCCTTCCGGCTATCCACAAAAAAGAAGGCCCGCCCGTATTTCGCGTTGTGCTTTCGGAAAAACTTACGGAGAAACCTTGTATTGTCCGCAATGATGAAATCCTCTGCGGTCAAAGAGAACGGGGCGAAGTTTCTGCATGGATCACGAGAATTGCATGGGAAGACAGCAGGCCGCTGGTAGAAATACAGACTGGCTGCGTGGCAGACGCACTGCTTGCTTCTTATGCCAACCTTCTCCAAAAGGGAATCTTGCATCTTTCTGAAGAGCTTACCTATACAGGAAAGATCGTCTTTGTTTCCGAAAACGGCAGCAAGTATGAGTCGAGCATCCGGGGAAAGAAGAAGTGTTCCAAGGAGAAGCGGATCGAGGATATCGATCTGCACGAAAAAGAGCTGATCGGTTACGACATGTACCGTTCCATCATCGAGGAACTGAAGGAAGTGCCGGGTATCGAAGTATTTCGGACGGCTCGTTCCTATACAGGAAGAGAACTTTATGCCATCTGGATCCGACCGGACAAAGAAGGATATATCTCAATGACGAAGCGGCTTACACTGCATCCGAGCGAGATAATCAATGCAAGACATCATGCCAATGAAGTGTCAAGCACGAACGCGTCTTTCATCCTTCTTAGGAAGCTGCTTACAAAAGAAGAATATAAAGAACTTCCGGAAAAGCTGAATCTCATCCTTGTGCCGATGGAAAATGTGGATGGGGCGGCTATCCATTACGAGCTGCAGAAAGAGCATCCGTTCTGGAAATTCCATGTAGCGCGGTTTAATTCCCTCGGGAAGGAATTTTTCTCCGATCACTTCCGGAAAGACACGATCCACAGCGAGGCCATGGGACTTAGCCGGCTGTATGAACGGTATGTGCCGGATATGATCGTGGATAACCACGGAGTGCCAAGCCATGAGTGGGAGCAGCAGTTTTCCGGCTATACGTCTCCGTCTTACAAGGGATTCTGGCTTCCGAGATCGCTTCTTTATGGATACTTCTGGTACGTAACAGACGAAGCGTACAAAGATAACTATCCGGTCAACAAAGAGATGGAAGACGTGATCGCCGATGAGATCGCAAAAGACGGGGAGATGACGGCGCTCAATAAAGAATGGAGCAAACAGTTTGAAAAATACGCCCATGCCTGGATGCCAAAACTTTTCCCGGCAGATTATTATAAAAATATGATCAACTACTGGATCCCATACAAAGCGGATCCGGGACACAAATATCCGTCTATCCGATTCCCTTGGATCACGACGGTGTCCTACACCAGTGAGGTGGCGGACGAGACGGCACAGGGAGATTACCTGAACCTTTGCGCCAGAGCACATGTGGCTCACGATGAGGCGACGCTTCGGATGCTGATGTGTGCAAAGACGCCGACAGAATGCAGTTTCGACTGTATGGGAGGAAGGACTTTAGCCAGATACAAAAGGAGACGCCCGATGATCATACGGTAGTATCAGGCTGAAAAATAAATTTATATTATCCAAAGGAGGAAAATCTATGGAACTTTTAAAATTAATCGGAGTTTTGATCGTTATCGTGGGATTTGCGCTCAAACTCGATTCGATTCTCATCATCTTTCTCGCGATAATTTCTACCGCGTTGGTAGGAGGCCTCGGTATCGATGGCCTTCTGGAAACACTGGGAACTACCTTCGTAGCGAATCGATCGATGGCGATCTTTATTATGATTCTTCTTGTAACAGGAGTATTGGAACGAAACGGCCTGAGAGAAGCGGCGGCCGCTCTTATGCGCAAAGTAAAAGGCGCCACAGCAGGAAAGCTGGTATGCGCTTACGGTATCCTGAGAGGATTCTTCGGTGCATTTAACGTAGGATTCGGAGGGGTCGCAGGATTTGTACGTCCGGTACTTCTTCCGATGGCAGAAGGTGCGATCAAAAACTCCGGAAATGAGCCGGATGAACAGCACATGGAAGATGTAAAAGGGATGTCTTCCGCTATGGAAAATATCACATGGTTCTTCTTCCAGGTACTGTTTGTAGGAGGATCAGGAGGAATCCTTGTACAGACGACACTGGCGTCACTTGGGTATGAAGTAGAGCTTGTGGAATTGGCTGCAGCAGAAATTCCGATTGCTCTTATCGCCCTTGTAGTGGCAAGTGTTTACTTTATCCTGAGAGACAGAAAACTTGTTAAGAAATATTATGGATCCGCCGGATCCAAGCCGGCAAAAGGCAACAAGAAATAGAGGGAGGACGACAGAATGGATTTGAAATTTATACAGATCAGTGCGACCCTTGGAAACAATCTGCTGGAAGCAGTATGGGTCATCATCGGATTGATCACAATATATGCAGGGATCAAAAATCTTCTCGATAAAGAGAATCCGGCAAGATACGGGACGGCTATTTTCTGGTGCTCTTTTGGTATCGTGTGTGCGTTTGGTACATGGCTTCCGGCGAAAGTATCCGGACTTCTTGTCATTATCATGTGTATCCCGCCGATCCTTAAGCGCGTAAAATCCGGAAAAGAAAGTGGACCGACGAAGGAATATACACAGAAACAATACAGCAAAATAGGGATGAAGATCTTTATCCCGGCGCTGACAGTTGCAATCTGCTCTTTGCTGTTTGCGTTGTTTACAAATATCAGTTCCATGGTGGGAGTCACAGTCGGCGTCATCATCTCCATGATCATCCTGAGAGCATACTCTTCAGACAATAAGCCGGCTGTATTTCTCAATGACTCCGAAAGATTTCTTTCCATGATGGGACCTCTTTGTATGCTGCCTCAGCTTCTGGGCGCCCTGGGCGGTGTTTTCACTGCGGCTGGAGTAGGAGAAGTGATTGCAGGTCTTGTGGAAAATGTCGTTCCGAAAGGAAATGTCAACGTAGGGATCATAGTCTTTGCTATCGGTATGGCATTGTTTACAATGGTTATGGGAAATGCATTCGCGGCTATCACGGTCATGACAGTCGGAATCGGAGGACCTTTCGTCCTGGCATACGGAGCAGATCCGATCGTTGTCGGAATGCTGGCGCTGACATGCGGTTACTGTGGTACACTGTGCACACCGATGGCAGCCAACTTCAACATCGTACCGGTGGCTATCCTGAATATGAAGGATCGCTGGGGTGTAATCAAAAATCAGGTTGTTGTTGCCGGTATCATGCTTGTAGTACAGATCTGCTATATGATCATCTTTAAGTAAAAGCGGGTACGTACAGAAGGACGGACAATATGGCACAGAAAATGGAACGGGGAGCAAAGATCATCATCCGGGAATGGGTCAGGATAAAACCGTGGGACAGGCTTCTCATTGTGACAAGCAAAGAGCATTTGAACGAGGCGAGAGAACTGAGGAAGCAGGCTTTCGGCCATGCGTATTCGGTAAATACTTTGATCGTGGAAAATAAGGGCAGACATGTAGGCGTCTTCTTTGATGAGAATGAGGATATTTTTGACCCTTATACTGCCATTATCGCGGCCACCGAGTATTCTCTTGTAACGACAAAGGCAGCCAAAAAGGCTATCCAGAAGAAGAAGAAATTTCTTTCGCTTCCCCTTTCCACAAATGACGGACGGTCCATGCTGGAATATGATTTCCTCATGATGGATACAAAGAAGAGCCGGCTGATGGCGAAAGTAATCATGAAATATCTGAAAAATTCCAGCAAAATCCGTGTGACGACAGCTGCGGGCACGGATCTGCAGATGGAAAAAAGAGGACGAAAACCGGGATTTTTCAATGGAGTCCTTAAAGATGGAAAAGGCTATTCATCCGCCAGTATCGAGGTCTACGTACCGATCGAGGAGACAAAGACAGAAGGGATCATGGTGCTGGATGGATCCCTTGGATATATCGGACGGGCCAAAGAACCGACCCGGATTGAATTCCGGAAAGGCAGGATCGTTGAGATAGAGAACACTCCTACCGGAATACGGCTCAAAGAGTATATGGAAGGATACCGGGACAGCCGGATCTATATCGGCGGAGAGCTGGGGATCGGATTGAATTCTTACTCCAAATGTCTCGGGAACTGCTATATCGAAGATGAGTCGGCTTATGGGACGTTCCATATCGGTGTCGGGCGCAATATCGCACTTGGAGGAGTGCAGAATGCAAAAGGGCATTTTGATCTTGTCTGTATGGATCCGGATATTTATACGGATAACCGGATGATCATGCAGGAAGGAAAGATTATTTTGCCGGAACCAAATGTATATTAAGAGAGGTGCAGAATATGAAAGTATTAATAACAGGATTTGATCCATTTGGAGGAGAAAAAGTGAATCCGGCTTTTGAAGCAGTGAAGCTTCTCCCGGATACGATCGCAGGGGCTGAGATCATCAAACTCGAGATCCCGACCGTATTTACAAGAAGTGCAGTTGTGGTAGAAGAGGCCATCAAAGAGCATCAGCCGGATATTGTTATCAATGTCGGACAGGCAGGCGGACGTTCCTGCATGACAGTGGAAAAAGTGGCCATCAACCTGGCAGAAGCAAGAATTCCGGACAACGACGGAGAGCAGCCGTTTGACCAGCCGCTCAGAGAAGACGGAGAAACAGCGTATTTCGCAACGATCCCGGTAAAAGCTATGGTAGAAAATATGAGAAACCATGGAATCCCGGCACACATCTCCTACACAGCCGGAACATACGTATGCAACAGCATCATGTACAACGTGCTGTATCTCATCGATAAAAAATACAATGGCATCCGTGCCGGATTTATCCACGTGCCGTTTGAGGGCGGACAGGTTGTGGAAAAACCGAACGGAACACCGTTTATGTCATTGGAAATGATCGCAAAAGGTCTTGAATACGGAATCGAGGCGGCAGTGACAAACGAGACTGATGTGGCAAAAGCAATGGGCGAGACACACTAGACGGACGGCGCGGCTTACAGACGAATCGTTGATAAAAAGGCAGAAGATTTATCCTTTGAAGGGTAAGGCTTCTGCCTTTATCTTGTGTAAAATATACAAATGGAACCATCGGCGCCCCGGCTGTTTAGAACTAGTACAATGGAGCTGGACAGATGACAGGAAAAAAGTATAAATTTCAGAAGAAAGTTCAAATGAATCAAAAAGAAAAAAGTACAAATCAAAAATAAGTGAAAACTCCCGCGAAAATTATCCTACTAAAAAAAGATGGAAAAATGTTAAAGTAGAACCATCAAGATAAGTGAGAAATCAAGGAGGAGAAACATGAAAAAGAAAAGAGTTCTGGCATTATTGCTGGCAAGTGTGATGACATTGGGACTTGCAGCCTGCGGAAGTTCAGATGATTCCAAAAAGGAAAGCAAGAAGGACGACAACAAACTGACGATCTGGGCTTGGGATGAAGCGTTCAATATCAAGGCTGCAAACGTGGCGGCTGATATGTACAAAGAAGATCACTCCGATGCAGAGATCGAAGTAGTGACAATGGCACAGGATGACATCGTAGCGAAGCTGAATACAAGTCTTTCTTCTCAGTCCTATGACGGTCTTCCGGACATCGTACTGATCGAAGATTACAGAATTCAGGGATACCTGAACGCGTATGAAGATGAATTCGCAGATCTTTCCGACATCGCAAAACCGGAAGATTTTGCAGCATACAAGACAGGGGTTAACCAGAAAGACGGAAAAATGTATGGAATTCCGTTTGACAGCGGTGTAGCGGCAGTCTTCTACAGAACGGATTATATAGAACAGGCCGGATACACAAAGGAAGACATGCAGAATCTGACATGGGACAAATACATTGAGATCGGAAAAGCAGTAAAAGAAAAGACAGGAAAAGCGATGCTCACATTGGATCCGAGCGATATCGGACAGATCCGTATGATGATGCAGAGCGCAGGAACATGGTATACAGATGAAGACGGCAAGGTAAATATCGCCGGCAACCAGGGATTAAAAGATGCTATCAATACATACAAAAAACTTGTGGATGCAGGAATCACAGAGACTGTTTCCGACTGGGATCAGTTTGTAGGAGCATTTAACAGCGGAGATGTTGCAACTGTTCCGACAGGATGCTGGATTTCCCCATCTGTTCTTGGCGCGGAAGACCAGAGCGGAAAATGGGCGATCGTTCCGTTCCCGAAAATGGCAGAAAATGCAGATTCCGTCAATGCATCATCCATCGGCGGCGGCGGATGGTATGTCCTTAAAAATGTAGGAAACGAAGATCTTGCAAAAGATTTCCTGAAAGAAACATTTGCATCCAATGTAGATCTGATGAATCAGCTTGCAACAGATATCAATCTTGTTAGTACACTGAAAGCAGCAAGCTCTGCTGAAAACTACAGCAAAGGCGTGGAATTCTACGGCGGACAGGAAATTTTCAAAGATTTTGCAGCATGGACAAACGAGGTTCCGACTGTCAACTACGGAGAGAACACATACGAAATCGAAGATCTGATGACAGAAGTTGTTCAGGCAATTTTGGGTGGCGCTGATATAGATAAGACATTGGAAGAATATCAGACACAGATTGAATCTGTAGTTGCCAATTAAGCAATACGGTCACAATAGCCATTTGCTTCGGGATAAAGAGGTAAATGGCTATTATTATGCAAAAAAGGAGGGAGACTTGTGGCAGATATGACAAAGAAAAAAGATATGAGTCCCAAATTGAACCGGACAGGATGGATTTTTGTCCTCCCAAGTATTATACTGATTGTAGCTTTTGTATTTTATCCAATGGTACAGGCGCTTATTACTTCTTTTCAGTCCGGAGCAGGAAATAATCTGTCGTTCAGCGGGCTCAGCAATTACAAGAGGCTTTTGACGGACACGACATTCAGAAAGGCATTGTCCAACACGGTATTATATCTGGTGGTGCAGGTGCCGATCATGATCTTGCTTGCTCTGGCAATCTCATCGATGCTCAATAACAAACGGCTGAAATTCAAAGGTCTTTTCAGGACAGCGATTTTTCTTCCGTGCGTGACATCACTTGTAGCTTACTCTATCGTATTCAAGAGTCTGTTTGCGACAGACGGGTTTGTAAACGCGATGCTTGTCAAGCTGAATATCATCGCGGAACCAATTTCCTGGATCACAGATCCGGTGTGGGCAAAAGTTTTGATCATCGTGGCGATCACATGGAGATGGACGGGATATAACATGGTCTTTTATCTTTCCGGACTTCAGGGAATAGATGATTCCATTTACGAAGCGGCAGAGATTGACGGGGCAGGGGCGTTCCAGAAATTTAAAAGCATTACGCTCCCGATGCTCAAACCGATCATCCTTTTTACAACGATCAATTCCACGATCGGTACGCTGCAGCTTTTCGACGAACCGATGAACATTACCCAGGGAGGACCTGCGAATGCAACGATCACGATCTCACAGTACATTTACAATATCCTCTTTAAGTATTCATCCGATTTTGGATATGCGGCGGCAGTATCCTATGTTGTAGTGATCATGATCGTCGTATTATCCTTTATCCAGTTGAAAGTAGGTGACAAGAATGAGTAGAAAAATAGGGAATGTGTTTCAATATATCTTTTTGACCATCGCATCTGTTGTGTCCGTCTTTCCGATTTTCTGGATGGTCATTGCATCTACGAATAAGTCGGTGGATATCACGAAAGGGACACTTTTGCCGGGAGGTTATTTTATGGAGAATCTGAAGACCCTTTTGAATTCAGATCTTCAGTATATGAATGCGTTTAAGAATTCTCTGCTTATCGCGGTAATTACGACAGCGCTTGCGATGATCGTTTCTTCGGCGGCAGGATATGCATTTGTCATCTACAAATCCAAAGGACGTGAGCGCGTGTTTACGATCGTACTGCTGTCCATGATGGTTCCGTTTGCGGCCCTGATGGTCCCGCTGTTCCGACTGTTCAGCAAATTTCAGCATATGGGACCTCTGAAAGTGATCGCTTTGAATACGCCGATGGCGGTTATCATCATTGCCATCGCTACGGCATTCTTGATTTTCTTCTTCCGCCAGAATACCCAGAGTTTTCCGAAAGAACTGGTAGAGGCGGCAAGGATCGACGGGCTTGGTGAATTTGGCATATTTTTCAAAGTATTCATGCCGACAAACAAATCGGTGTATGCGGCTGCAATCGTCGTGACATTTATGACAAGCTGGAACAATTACCTCTGGCCGTTGATCGCACTGCAGTCTCCGGAAAAGAGAACACTTCCGCTTGTTCTGGCAGCGATGGGATCGTCCTACACGCCGGATTATGGTATGATGATGGTAGCAGTCGTTATCGCGACGATTCCGATGGCAGTGTTATTCTTTATCATGCAGAAACAGTTTGTGGCAGGTATGACGGGATCAGTCAAAGGTTAAGGATTCATAGAAAGGAGCAGACAGCATAGATGGAAAAAGTAAGAGAATATACCCTTGCATGGTTGGAGGATCCGGAAGTTTTTGAAGTAAACAGAGAAGAGGCACACTCAGACCATTTGTTTTATGAAAAAGAGGAGGAGACTGCATTTGGCAGGGAAATGCCGCTTAGGCAAAGCCTGAACGGAATATGGAAGTTTGCCTATGCTGTCTGCCCGGATGAAAGACAGGAAAGATTTTACGAAGACGGATACCCGATTGATCGTTTTGGAGAGATAGAGGTTCCGGGACATATTCAGATGCAGGGATATGACAGATGCCAGTATATCAATACGATGTATCCGTGGGATGGGCAGGAAGAACTGCGCCCGCCGCACATATCCCGGGAATATAACCCTGTGGGCAGTTATGTCAAGGAATTCTATGTAAATCAAGGGCTTAGAGGGAAACGGACTTACGTGTCCTTTCAGGGAGTGGAGACAGCATTTTATGTATGGCTGAACGGGACATTTCTCGGGTATTCGGAAGACAGTTTTACACCGGCTGAATTTGAGGTAACAGAGCTTTTAAGAGACGGAGTAAACCGACTTTGTGTGGAAGTCTATAAGAGGAGCAGTGCAAGCTGGCTGGAAGATCAGGATTTCTGGAGGTTTTCGGGGATTTTCCGTGATGTGTATCTGTATGCTGTGCCGATGATCCATGTGAGAGATCTGTTTTTCAGAGGGACGCTGGATGAAAGTTACAGGGATGGCCGTTTCGCTCTCTGTGCAAAGATGACAGGTAAGCTTCATGGGACGGTGGAACTGCGCCTGGAAGATAGAGATGGACAGATTGTCTGTTCAGAACGAAAAGAAGTGCAGGATACCGTAGAGTGGAGCGGGGAGATTCCGCATGTCCACAGCTGGAGCGGAGAGGATCCGTATCTGTATGATTTGTACCTGTATGTTTACGGGGAAGATGGCACTTTGAGGGAAATTGTAAAAGAAGAAGTGGGATTCCGGACATTTGAGATGAAAGACGGAATCATGTGTCTGAATGGGAAACGCCTGATATTCAGAGGAGTAAACAGGCATGAATTCAGTATGACAAAAGGCCGTGCCGTAGGAGAAGAGGAGATGCTCTGGGATATCCGTTTTATGAAACGGCATAATATCAACGCAGTCCGGACGTCCCATTATCCGAATCAGACACTCTGGTACCGTCTGTGCGACAGGTACGGAATCTATCTAATCGATGAGACAAACCTGGAAAGTCATGGATCATGGCAGAAGATGGGAGCGGTAGAACCTTCCTGGAATGTGCCGGGATCTCTTCCGGAGTGGCAGGAGTGTGTCCTTGACAGAGCGAAATCCATGTTCGAAAGAGACAAAAATCATCCTTCCATCCTCATATGGTCATGCGGAAATGAATCCTATGCAGGGGAAGATATTTTGAACATGGCAGAGTTTTTCCGAAAGGCCGATCCGACGAGACTTGTACATTACGAAGGCGTATTCTGGAACAGGGAGTTTGATCAGACGAGCGATATGGAGAGCAGAATGTACGCGAAACCGGCTGATATAGAGGAGTATCTGAAAAATGATCCGGCAAAACCGTATATCAGTTGTGAATATATGCATGCCATGGGCAATTCCTGCGGCGGAATGCATCTGTACACAGAACTGGAAGACCGGTATGAGAAGTACCAGGGAGGATTTATCTGGGACTACATCGATCAGTCCGTCCTGCATATCAACGATCAGGGAGAAAAAGTGCTCACATATGGAGGAGATCATGATGACCGGGCGACAGATTATGAATTCTGCGGAAACGGGATTGTGTTTGCGGACAGAAAAGAAACGCCGAAGGCACAGGAAGTCAAGGCCCTCTATGCTCCGATCCGCCTTAAAGTTTCAAAAAAAGGCGTCCTCATCGAAAACAGGAATTGTTTTGTAGGAACGGAACAATACCATTTTATCTGCCGCGTTCTGAGAGACGGAGAAGAGACTTTCCGCACAGTCATTAAGGCTGACGTTCCGCCTCTTGGGGAGGGATTTGCTGCGATTTCTTTCCCGGAGCCGGACAGAGACGGAGAGTATGTATATGAAGTGTCTGCAAGGCTTTCTGAGAGGACGCTATGGGCAGAGGAAGGATTCGAGATTGCATTTGGGCAGGCCGCAGAGCGGAAGATAGAGAATGCGGAGACTCCAGAAAATACTGGCCGGACATCCGGCAGAGGAAAACTGGAAGTCGTGCACGGAGATGTAAATATCGGTGTCAAAGGAGAGCGTTTCCATGTGATGTTCTCTATGAGTGAAGGAGGGATTGCATCCCTTTGCTATGATGGGGTAGAATATATTACAAGAACTCCGAAGCTCACATTCTGGAGAGCGTCCACTGACAATGACCGAGGAGCCGGTTATGGATATGACAGAGCTGTGTGGATGACAGCAGGTATGTTTGCGAAGAAGGCAGAGTGTGAGACGGAAGAGACAGACGATGGCATTCGCGTGAAGTTTTTCTGGAAACTTCCGGAGCCATTGGGAGTAAAAGTATCCGTTACGTACACTGTATCAGAAGACGGAACGATACGGACCGAGCTCTTCTATCCGGGCGTGGAAGGAGCAGCAGAACTTCCGGCGTTTGGAATGGAATTCCGGCTGAAAGAGCGGTACAGCGGATTCCGCTATTACGGTCTTGGACCGGAGGAAAACTATATAGACCGGAAAGAAGGAGCAAGACTGGGGATTTTCCAGAGTACGGCAGCCGAAAATATGACGCCGTACCTGATGCCTCAGGAATGCGGAAACCGCACGGGAACGAGATGGCTGGAAGTATCCGACGGACAGGGAAGGGGACTTCGCTTCCAGGCGGAAGACAGACCGTTTGAAAGCAGTGTTCTCCCGTACAGCTCCTACGAAATTGAACAGGCAGTCCACCAGGAAGAACTTCCGAACATTCACTACACATGGGTAAGGATTCTGGCCTGCCAGATGGGTGTCGGAGGGGACGACAGCTGGGGTGCACCGGTACATAGTCAATACCTGCTTCCATCCGAACAGGAACAGCGGATCGCATTTACAATAAAGAACATGTCCAGGTAAAAGGGACAGATGAAGTAAGAAAACTGTCGGAAACATACAATGATATGGTCGATGAACTGGATTCTTATATCCACAGCCTCATCCAGGTAGAAAAGGACAAGAGGGCTGCGTAAATCCATACACTTCAGATGCAGATCAATCCGCATTATATTTACAATACCCTTGCAAGTATAAAATGGCTCATCTGGCAGGGAGATACACAAAAGACCACGGGCGTCATTGACGCTTTCATCGCGCTCTTAAGGAATACCATCAGCAATACGGATGAATTTGTAACTGTAGAACAGGAAATCCAGAATTTAAAGAACTATGTCCTGATCAACCAGGCAAGATACGGAGATTCTGTCAGTGCCGAGTTTTACGTGACGCCGCAGTGCAGCAGCTATAGAGTGCCGAAACTGATCTTGCAGCCTTTTGTGGAAAATGCATTTTTCCACGGTTTTGCAGATGGAAGGCGCGGGAAGATCCAGGTTTTTGTAAAAGAGGAAGGCGACTGCCTGCGGTTTGAGATTAGGGACGATGGGATAGGGATCAAGACAGAACGGCTCATGGAACTGAAAAATGGAAACGCCTCGAAAACGGAGCATTTTACCGGGATCGGTGTGGGAAATGTGGATCAGAGGATCAAACTGATCTACGGAGAAGATTACGGAATCCACATATCCAGCGAAGAAGGAAAGGGGACGACAGTGACATTGACGCTGAAAAAAAAGATATAGAAAAGGGGCTGTAAATAGCCCCTTTAAAACTGTGTATATACAAATTTCGGCGCTGTGGACAGGTTGGCGTGAATCAGATACAAGTACAGTATCATGATGAGAACAAAGAAGAT
This sequence comes from Sellimonas sp., assembly GCF_047234585.1. Lineage (NCBI taxonomy): Bacteria > Bacillati > Bacillota > Clostridia > Lachnospirales > Lachnospiraceae > Sellimonas > Sellimonas sp. Next base: position 29,046 of record NZ_JBKSWG010000006.1, read on the forward strand.
CACTGTCCAGGCGATGAACTCAAAGTGTTTTGTCTGTTTTATTTTTCTGATAAAATCTGTAAATACTTTCATTGATCATTACCCATCCTTTCTTTCCGATATGGACACCGTCTTCAAAGAAATATTTTGTGTATTCCTGATCGGCGAAATCAGCAAGCTCGGCACCATATTTTTTTGCAACCTGGCGGATTTTTTCATAGTAGATCTGCCGCTCTTTTTTTGGGAATCCGGTGTAGTCGTACCAATATCCGTTGACCGGGAGGCTTACGAGCAGGGGCCGTATGCCGAGATCCTGGCAGACATGAAGGAAACATTCCAGGTCTGCATATTCCGGGGAAGTGCTGTAGCTTCCATTGACGCTCTGATTTTTCTTTGCCTTTAAAAAAGGACGAATGAACAGGCGGTAGGAGGAGTCATCCATGAAGAACGGATTTCCTGAGTTTTCTTTTTCGCCGTCTTTGCCGGCCTGGTCCATAAGTGCCTGAAAATCTGGTTCCCGTTCCGAAGAAGAAAGAGAAGCATTCTTTTTGATACCGTCCCTTGCCATACGGATGGCGACGGACTGAAGTTCTTTTTCTTTCAGAAAACTTGTATACAACCTGTAGTTGAGCCGTTCGGAAAAGGAAGCATTCCCTGAGAGAACTTTTTCATAGAGTTCAGTACGTTCAAGGGCAGGAGGATCTGCCTTCAGGAGGGTTTTCACACGTTCTATGATATAGGTTTTTGTAGTCTTGCTCAAATTCGGATTTTGCAGCATGCCGATATAGTGTGTCTCCGAAAAACGTGAGGAAAATGGCTCTGGAAGCACGCCATCTGACCGGAACCACTGAGGCGAGATGAAAAGTACAGCCTCTTTTGTCGGAAGGTCATTTCCGATGGAAGCAAGAGTCAGCGCATGGCTTAAGGACTGATAGTAGCCGGCGCCGATCAGCATCATATTGAATTTATTTCCCGCAAACATATTCCCTGGATGATAAGGAGTCTTGCGTCCATGCTGGAATTCTGATGATCCGAACACTGCCACGGTATCTGCGTTGATATTTTTGGTAAGCGCCTCCCGGGCCACAAATTTTTTCTCGATGGCCCAGAATGAAAAGGCATTGTTGTTTACTGTAATGCGGCTTTCAGCATAGAAATGCATCCCGGCAGCAGATACGAGAAAGAGTACAAGGGCTGTAAGAAAAGCCGTCAGTTTTTTCATAACGATGCCCTTTCTTCCAGGTAAGCGATCAGTTTATTTGGGGTGCTGATGACATGGCGGTCCACTTCAGAAGGGGCGATGATGACACCGAGTTCATCTTCGATGTCTGCCAGCAGCTCAGCAAAGCCCAGAGAGTCCATCAGATCTGTCTCAAAGAGATCGATGTCCGGGTTCGTCCTCACGATATTATCCTCACAGATTGTTTCCAGAATTTTGAATACAGTTTCTTTCATAGTATACATCTCCTTTTTTATTTTCTTTATAAATGTCTAAAAGCCGAGAAGCCACAGAAGCTTTCCGTCAAATATATAGAAGCCCAGCATCACGAGCTGAAGCGTGATGAACCAGGAAGCAAAGCGATACCAGCGCTTGCTTTTGTGTGTTTTGTAAAAGGCTGATTTTTTCTGCCAGCGTTCTGTCACGGCAAGAAGCGCCCCATGGTACAGCCCGTATAAGATGTAGGAAGGCGTCAATCCGTGCCACAGTCCCATAACAAACATGTTTACAAGAAATCCGGCCGAAGCGGCATTCAGCCTGTTCTGAAACCGTTTTTTACGGATCGACTGGATCATAAACCGGGAAAAAAGAAAGTCCCGGAACCAGTGGGAAAGGGTAATGTGCCACCTGTCCCAAAACTCCTTGATATCTATGCTGAGAAATGGGCGGCGGAAGTTCTCCGGTGTCCGGATACCAAGAATATAACTGGTTCCTATAGCCATCAGGCTGTAACCGGCAAAATCAAAAAACAGGTAAAAGCCATAACAGTACGCATATGCGATCACGTAGTACCAATCTTTTGCTCCGTTTACCATACCCATTCCCTGGTAGAAAAAGGAAGCGATCACAAGTTTATATATAAGGCCGAGCAGGATTTTATAAATCCCTGTCCCGGCAAGTTCCATATACTCTTCCCGCGTGTATACCGTATTCCAGTCGGAAAGAAATCGGCGGCTGCGATCAATAGGGCCGGAGCTAAGCGATGGGAAGAAAAGAAGAAAGGCCGTAAACTCCAGCACAGATATCGACTCTATAACACCATCGTAGGCTTCGATGATGATCTGGACGCACCTGAAAGTAAGATAAGAGATTCCAAGGAAGCCAAAGAGGTCCATATCAAGGAACAAAGCCAGCTTACTTACGATAAGAGGGAGGATGGAGAGCGCAAGTGCGAGCCGGTACATCCACACTATACGCCCTTTTATCCGCCGCAGATGCAGGTAACCCATGACGATGGCGACCTGGATCACATAGTATGCGGCCAGATAAAGAGCCTGAGTCGGTTTGTTAAAAAAGACAAGACCGATGAACAGGTATGTCGCAGCGGTGGAATACCATTTCAAAGGCTTCCCGGCCATACCGATCAGTATTGCGGGGAGAAGGATCACTGCCAGCGTGGAAAAAAACGGATATCCTTCATAGAATGTCATGACAGCATACCTCTCAGTTTCTTCCTGTCCGCTTTCCCGTTCGCCGTCATCGGGATACGGTCAAGGAAAAGGATTTTTTTCGGGATCATGTAGTCCGGCAGAAACTGTCTGAGCTGATTTTTTATATTCTGCACAGTATCCGCCTCGTTTTCCGGCCGGCTACGAAGTACTGCAAATGCGGCAATACTTTTGACTTTCCCGTTTCTTATACATGGCACAGCCACGGCGTTTTCAATATCCGGAAGATTTCTCAGGTTGCTCTCGATATCTTCCAGTTCGATCCGGTAGCCATTCAGTTTTACTTGCAGATCGATCCTCCCGCAGTAGTAGAGAAGACCATTTTTCAGATATCCTTCATCCCCTGTCCGGTATCCTCGAAAAGACTGTCCGTCCTTTTCTGTGCAGAAAAAAGCTTTTTCAGTCAGAGACGGCTGTTTGTAATATCCGGTGCTGACCGTGTCCCCGATGAGGATGATCTCCCCTTTTTCTCCTTCCGGCACTGGTTTTCCATTTTCATCATGAATCTCAATCCACGTCCCAGGTCTGGCATATCCGACAGGAAGCGGCGATTCGGACGCGTTTCGTTCAGGTGTGACAGGAATCTCTGTGACAGCTACCGTGGACTCAGTCGGACCGTAAGTGTTCATGATGACACTGTTTGGGAAACGGGCCTGAAGACGTGCGGCTGTCCGATTTGTCAGAGTCTCTCCGCAGAAGAGGAACACATCCAGATTCGGAAGAAGATCTGAAGAAAAGGACGGATCAGCCAGACAAACATCTGCAAAAGAAGGAGTAGAAACCCAGACGGAAGCCTGGGACTCTTTCAGAGCAGGAATGAGCCTTCCAAAATCCTCCTGCGTCTTCTTTGAAAGCGTGTACAGTGTACCTCCGCAGGCCAGACACGTATACAAGTCCATGACGGATAAATCAAAAGAAAAAGGTGCCTGGTTCAGGAATATCTGTCCCTGCTTTTTTTCAGCAGCATTTCCAAGAGTCACAGACCAATCGAGATAATTGTTCAGACAGTTGGACGAAATCTGTACCCCTTTCGGAGTTCCGGTACTTCCGGATGTGAAGATCATGTAAAAAGTCTCGTCTCCGGAAACTGGACGCAGGCTTTCGCTCAGTTTCGGTCCTTCCGCGGATGATATTGTTTTTTGTATCTCTTCTTTTGTGAAAATCCGAAGCGATGCGGACGACAAAGCTTCTGGAGGAAACGGCTCACACGAGAGAATCAACGGTGCATCAACCGCTTCCAATATGGATTTGACTCTTGCAGGCGGCACAGAGATATCGACAGGGCAATATCCGCGTCCTGATTTTACGCATGCCAGAAAGGCGATCAGCATCTCCGGGCTTTTATGTCCGTATACAGGCACGGGAGTTTTGTCCGCTCCGCAAAGATTCTGCAAGGTATATGCAAGACGGGTGGAAGCGGCATCAAGCTCTCCGTAGCTGATGGAGCCTTCCTCTGTATGCATGGCGGCGCGCTCCGGAAACAGGAGCGCTGTCATTTGTATTTGTTCTAAAATATTCATATACTTTTTCCTCCAGCTTGTATTAGCTTGTATTGTTGTTGCGTGGTTACTTGTATGATAAAAAAAGTCCGGAAAAAGTCAATACAGTTTTGAGAACAGTAAAAAAACATTCATGTAATCTTAATAATCTTCATTTACTTTTCGCCTTTTTTTGATATAATGATTGCATTGAATGGAGGTACAAAACATGTTGTCAAATCAGGTACTGCAAAGAGCTGTCTCGGAGATGGAGGCGATTGCCGGGGGAGCATGCTCAGTATGGTCCCTTGACGGATACCGGATCGTACTGTCCGGTTCCGAGAGTGAGGGAACAGCAGAAAGGGTAAAAAGATTTCTGAAAGATGTAAAAGAAGACTCGGAGCCGGGAATGGAAGAAATCCGGACAGGATACGCGCTTTTTGCCGTGTTCGACGAGGAGAAACCGGCTTATATTCTGAGCCTGGAAAATATGAGCGGAGAGAAAGCCGAGATTGTTGGACGTCTTGGAGTAAAAGAATTGGAGAGTCTTATCCGCGCTTACAAGGAAAAAGTGGATAAAAACCGTTTTCTTCAAAATCTGCTTCTGGATAACATGCTCTTGGTGGATGTATTTAACCAGGCAAAAAAACTGCATATTGAAAATGATCAGAAGAGGGTCATTTATCTGATCGAGGCGAACGCCAGTGATAATCAGTTCCTGCTGGAGGTGCTCAAAGGCATGTATGCATCAGGTATGAAGGATTTTGTGACTGCGGTGGATGAAGGAAGCGTCATCCTTATCAAGGCGCTTGAAGAGACAGAAGGATACAGAGAAGTGTATGAGAAAGCCAGGGCTCTCGTGGACACAGTATCCGCGGAGGCGATGGTAAACGTCCGCGTTGCATATGGCACGATCATCCATGAACTCAAAGACGTCTCCAAGTCTTACAAAGAAGCAGGAATGGCAATGGATGTAGGAAAAATTTTCTACGCAGAGAAGACGATCCTTGCGTACAACGAGCTTGGTATCGGAAGACTCATTCACCAGATTCCGGTTTCCCTGTGTGAAATGTTCTTAAAAGAAGTGTTCGGGGACAAAGACGTGGAGCAGTTTGAGGAAGAGACGCTGTCTACTGTTTTCAAATTTTTTGAGAACAGCCTGAACATATCTGAGACGGCTCGACAGCTTTACATCCACAGAAATACCCTTGTCTACCGCCTTGAGAAAATCCAGAAGATGACGGGGCTTGATGTCCGGGTGTTCGAGGATGCACTGACATTTAAGATTGCGATGATGGTATCGGAACATATGAAATATATGAAGCAGTAAGCATCGGAGACAGGCAGTTTTGCTTGTCTCTGTTAGTTTAATGTGTTAAAATATTGGCGATAGCGGCAGCTGAATAAAGAGAAGGAGGCCAGGTACATGATAAAATTATATGAAAACGGCGTTTATCTGCTGAATGGGACAGAGATCATAGAAGACGGACCAGATGTCAGGGAGAGACTGAAAGCCCTGACGGGAAGAGAAATCAAAAAGGAACAGGCGGCAGAGGAGACGATCGCATACCGCATACTGAAAAGCCATAATGTCTCCGACGATATGGAGAATCTGAATATAAAGTTTGATAAACTTACGAGTCATGACATCACGTTTGTCGGCATTATCCAGACTGCCAGAGCGTCCGGACTTGAGAAATTTCCGGTACCGTATGTCCTTACAAACTGTCACAACAGCCTCTGTGCGGTGGGCGGGACGATCAATGAGGATGACCATATGTTTGGCCTGACCTGTGCGAAGAAGTACGGCGGAGTCTATGTGCCGCCGCACCAGGCAGTGATCCACCAGTTTGCGAGGGAGATGCTGGCAGGGGCCGGAAAGATGATCCTCGGATCGGACAGCCATACCCGTTACGGTGCCCTTGGAACGATGGCCATGGGAGAAGGGGGACCGGAACTTGTAAAACAGCTTTTGAACAAAACATACGATATTCGTATGCCGGGTGTTATCGGAGTGTATCTGACCGGAGAGCCGGTAAAAGGCGTCGGCCCGCAGGATGTAGCTCTGGCGATCATCAAGGCTGTATTCAAAAACGGCTATGTGAACAATAAAGTGATGGAATTTGTAGGACCTGGGGTAGCAAGTTTAAGCGCAGACTTCCGTATCGGAATTGATGTGATGACGACAGAGACAACCTGCCTTTCCTCTATCTGGAAGACCGACGAGGTAATACGTGAATTTTATCAGATTCACGGAAGAGAAGAAGAATATAAAGAGTTGAATCCGGGCGAAGCAGCGTACTATGACGGTCTGGTATATGTGGATCTGAGTGCGGTACGCCCGATGATCGCGATGCCGTTTCATCCGAGCAATGCCTACACGATCGAGGAAGTCAACGCCAATCTGAAAGATATCCTTCACGATGTGGAAGAAAAAGCAAAGGTAAGTCTGGACGGCGCTGTGCCGTTCTCTCTACAGGATAAGATCCGAAACGGACGGCTGTATGTGGAGCAGGGGATCATTGCCGGATGCGCCGGCGGAGGATTTGAAAATATCTGTGCAGCCGCAGATATCATCCGGGGGAAAAATATCGGAGCGGATGAATTTACATTCAGCGTCTATCCAGCCAGCACACCAGTGTATATGGAGCTTGTGAAAAACGGGGCTGTGGCAGATCTGATGGCAGCAGGCACTATCGTGAAGACAGCGTTTTGCGGACCGTGCTTCGGAGCAGGAGACACACCGGCAAACAATGCATTCAGTATCCGCCATACGACGAGAAATTTCCCGAACAGAGAAGGATCAAAACTCCAGAGCGGCCAGATCGCATCGGTGGCGTTGATGGATGCGCGGTCCATCGCGGCCACGGCGGCAAACAAAGGCTACTTGACACCGGCCACGGAACTGGATGTAGAGTACACAAATCCGACCTATCATTTTGACCGCACCATTTATGCCAACCGTGTATTTGACAGCAAAGGGAAAGCAGATCCGGATGTGAAAATCCATTTTGGACCAAATATCAAAGACTGGCCGTCTATGTCAGCCCTTCCGGAAAATCTGCTCATAAAAGTGGTATCCGAGATTCATGATCCGGTCACAACGACGGATGAGCTGATCCCGTCCGGGGAGACGTCTTCCTACCGGTCCAATCCGCTTGGACTTGCAGAATTTGCACTCTCAAGAAAAGATCCGGCATATGTCGGACGCGCAAAAGAAGTACAGAAGGCGCAGAAGGCCATCGAAGAAGGCAAATGTCCGCTGGAAGTGGCAGATGAGCTCAAAGAAGTCATGGAAAAGATCCACACACGTTTCCCTCAGACTGGAGAAGGAAATCTTGGCATCGGAAGCACGATCTTTGCTGTGAAACCGGGGGATGGATCCGCCAGAGAACAGGCAGCCTCCTGCCAGAAAGTGCTGGGCGGCTGGGCAAACATTGCGAACGAGTACGCCACAAAGCGTTACCGTTCCAACCTGATCAACTGGGGAATGCTGCCGTTCCTCACAAAAGAAGATCACACGGCGCTGCCGTTTGAAAACGGAGATTACATGTTTGTGCCGGAGATCAGAAAAGCGGTGGAAGAAAAACAAAGTGAGATCAAAGCGTATGTTGTGCGAGATGAACTGAAAGAAATGAGTCTGTATCTTGGAGAACTGACAGATACAGAGAGAGAGATCATCCTCAAAGGATGTCTCATCAACTATTACAGAGGTTAAGAAAAACCGGGCGGCTCCGTGAAAGAGCTTGCCCGGTTTTTTGATAATTCTCTGTCTATTCCACTCCATTGAAGCAATACGTACAAAGCTTGCAGGAGTCGATTCCGATGGATTCGATCAGGTCGTCCAGACGGTGGTAACGAAGACTTGTGAAATTCTGGAGACGGCAGATCTCATCCAGCATCTTCTGATACCGGTCGCTGTTTGGATCTGCATACTCTGCAAGAACTTCCTCGGAAGCATCGCCCTCCCAATCTTTGATGATTCTTCTTGTGATCAGATCCAGTTCGGACTTTGATCTGGAGAAGTTCAGGTATTTGCATCCATACAGAAGCGGAGGGCAGGCCGGCCGCACATGGACCTCTTTGGCGCCGCTCTGATACAGGAACTCTGTTGTTTCGCGCAGCTGTGTTCCCCTGACGATGGAGTCGTCGATGAGAAGAAGCTTCCGATCTTCGATGAGAGCTTGTACAGGGATCAGTTTCATACGTGCGATCAGATTTCTCTGGCTCTGTGTCGTAGGCATGAAAGAACGAGGCCATGTCGGAGTGTATTTGATAAATGGGCGGGCGTATGGGATGCCGGATTCGTTGGCATATCCAATGGCATGGGCCACACCGGAGTCCGGAACACCAGCCACAATATCCGGATGTACCGTTCCGGCGTCTCTTTTGGCAAGAAGACTTCCGCATTTGTAACGCATCTCCTCCACATTGACTCCTTCATAGGCAGAAGTCGGGTACCCATAGTATACCCAGAGGAAAGAACAAATCTTCATCTTTTCATAAGGTGCGCCTACGGTCTCCACGCTCTCCGGAGTCATGTAGACGATCTCTCCAGGTCCCAGTTCTTTATAATCCACATACCCGAGATTGATATATGCAAAACTTTCAAAGGACACACAATAGGCGTCATCTTTGCGGCCGACAACTACCGGGGTACGCCCGTAACGATCACGTGCAGCATAGATTCCTTCTTTTGTCATAAGAAGAAGCGTCATAGAACCGTCCACGATGGACTGGACGTAACGGATACCCTCTACAAAAGAATCTTTTTTACAGATCAGCGATGCGATCAGTTCCGTGGCATTGATCTGTCCGCTGCTCATCTCCTGGAAATGAGAATGTCCATCCTTGTAGATCGTTTTAAGCAGTGCATCCTGATTATTGATTTTTCCGACTGTCGTGATGGCAAAACTTCCAAGATGAGACTGGATCAGAAGTGGCTGCGGTTCATAATCGGATATACAGCCGATTCCCAGATTTCCTTTTAATTCTTCCAGATCCTTGTCAAATTTGGTACGGAACGGGGAATTTTCGATATTGTGGATGGATCGGCTGAAACCGTTCTCCCCATGTGTCGCCATTCCGCCTCTTCTAGTACCAAGATGTGAGTGGTAGTCTACTCCATAAAATAAATCGATGATACATTCATTTTTAGAAGCAACGCCAAAAAATCCGCCCATAATGTGTAAATCTCCTTTCACAACTATACAGTATGTCAATATATAAATGATACTTATTAAGTTTAGCACGGATGTGCCTGTAAATGAAGATAGAAATTAAAAATAGAAAATTGAATAATTAAAAAGAATAATTCAGAAAAATAAAACAATTAAAAATAAAAATTTAAATAAAAATAAAAAATATCGAAGAATAGTATTGACAAATAGAAGGCGGAATGCTATAGTATAGCTATCCAAAAAGAAAAGAACTTGACGAGAAAGAGTTCTTTCAAAAACTTATAAGTTGTTTCGCTTATAAGCAAATTGGAAATATCAGGATGAGGAGGGCTTGAACCATTGGACACAGCAGAACTTAAAACTCAATATGTAAGTGGTATTACAGATGAAGGTTCCCATGATGAAAGCCTTTATCAATAAATCGGAATCCAGTAAATAGTTGAGTTTATAGAAAGAAAATATCGGAGATGTAGTTTAAACTGGAAATTAGATTTTACAAAATCTGTAAAGCATATTGAGGAAGATACCACAGCAGTCAGTAGTTCAAAGAATTTAGAAGATGTGTAAAGAAACATCGCCTAAGATCAAAATCTATATTGGCCGATTATAATATATTTAATTGAAAAAACAAGAAAGATTGAGTACGCGGATATCATTTAGGGGAGGAAGCGAAAGGCAGAACCCATAGAAACGAAAAAGAATATTTCTTTTAGTAAATAATATATCGGCAGAATATCCGGAAGTTAATTAGATTATCTATATATAAAAGGGAATATAAGAATTTTGATATCAAAGATTACATTATCGGAAAATGAATCGGAGACTTTGAGTTATAGTTCGTATATAAAAAGAAAAAGGCTTTTGGGAACCGGAAATCGAAAAGAAAGATTCCTCCGGTAAAGGGAAAAAATATGATATTAAAATTGAATAGGTAACAGCCATTATAATTTATAAAAATTGTAATGGCTGTTTTTTTATTGACAAATTTTATAAATTTTCCGAATTACAAAAATTATCAATTTGATGCACGGAAATTCCTATGGCATAATATTTTTGCAAATGACCAGTTTTCCTGTAATTAAGATGGAATGTGTGAAATAAGGAGTACATGTGATGGGAATTAACAAAGATTCAAACAAAAAGAAAAGTGCGGGCACCACAAACCTTGCGCAGTTGACACGACAGCAGCTTCGGGATCTAGAAACAAAAGAAAAGACAGTCGGACAAAAAGTGCTGGATGGGATCATCATGGTATTTCCAGTAGTCTGCGGTATAATTGCGATTCTTGAGTATCTAATAGTCCCAAATGGAAGCAGCAATGACAATCCCAATACTTACTTGGGAGCATTGATAGTATTTCTCTGTGCGTACATTTGCTATGGGCTTATTGCACTGATAAATAAGTTCAGAGGAAGTAAACTTGTTCTAGAAAAGTTCCGTTACAGAGCGCCGCTGTTTTCAGCATTGTTTCTGCTGTTGGCAGGGTACGATTATTTGACATTAAAGACAGGGATATTTACTCAACCTTTTGTTCCGTGTATGAACGCAATTCTTAATATTGCCTGGATCGACCGTGCATATCTGATAGAATCCACACTTCACACATTGCGACTTTTATTCCTGGGATATTTTATAGGGGTTTTTCTTGGTCTTATTACCGGGATAACATGCGGATATTCCAGGAAAGTGCGTTATTGGATAGATCCGATCATCAAATTTCTCGGTCCGATCCCAACGTCAACATGGATTCCGATTATTATGGTTATCGCGACATCTCTTTTTGGCGGTGCAGTGTTTATTATCGCTTTGGGCTCCTGGTTTGCAGTAACGGTAGCTTCTATGACTGGAATTTCTAATGTGGATAAAGATTTTTTTGAAGCGGCTAGGACGCTGGGGGCAAAGGAGAGGCAGCTCGTGTTTCGCGTTGCAATCCCGCATGCGATGCCTTCCATCCTGCAGGGATGTACACAGGCCATGAGTTCAGCTTGTACTGCGATCATGATCGCGGAAATGATGGGAGTAAAGGCTGGGCTCGGATGGTATATGACATGGGCAAAATCGTGGTCAAGCTATGATAAGATGTTTGCGGCTCTGTTTGTGATCTGTATCATTTTCACAGTTGTGACAAAGATTCTTGATTTAATCAAACGCCGTGTATTACGTTGGCAGAATGGAGTTGTAAAATAATGGCAAAAAAAAAGAAAGTTACATTAAAACTGGATCATGTGTCCAAAAGTTTTGCAAAAATAGAAAATGATGAAGTTACGCATGCGCTTAATGAAATCGATCTTACAATGGAAAGCGGAGAGTTTATCAGTCTTGTAGGGCCATCTGGCTGCGGAAAATCTACAATTTTGCGCCTTGTAGCGGGACTGATCGCACCGACTACCGGAAAGGTTACTGTGGATGGCAAGGAAATCGTGGAACCATCTCCGGAAAGAGGGATGGTTTTTCAAAAGCCAACGCTTTTTCCGTGGCTTACAGTAAAGGATAACATTGCTTTTAGCCTGAAAATGCAGGGGAAACTGAGGGGAAATGAGGAGAAAGTAGAGACAATGCTCAAAGTTATCGGACTTGAGAATTTCCGGGATGATTATCCGGGACAGTTATCAGGGGGAATGGCGCAGAGAGTGGCTCTTGTCCGCTCTTTGATTAATGAACCAGATATCCTCCTGCTGGATGAGCCTTTGGGAGCACTAGATGCCTTTACACGTATGAATATGCAGGATGAGATTCTGAAAATCTGGCAGGAAAAGGGGCAGCTTGCCATCATGGTCACACACGATGTGGACGAAGCTATCTATATGGGAACCCGTGTGATTGTCATGGATGCCAATCCGGGGCGTGTTGTAGCGAATATCAAAATATCGGAAAAGTATCCGAGAGATCGGTCATCGGAGACATTTGTTCGATATCGAAATGAAATATTGAACAGGCTGCACTTTGGAGGGAACAGAGCAGACTGATTTCATGACGTTTCTGGAAACCAGGAATGAAATATATTCCGGTTTTGGAATAAATATTTTAGGAAAATAAAGGAGAAAAGAAAATGAAACTGAAAAAAGTTGCGGCAGTTGCGATGGTTGCTGTGTTAGCATTTTCCATGGCTGCATGTGGACAGAATGACAGCAAAGACAAGGCTGCATCCGGGAAAACAACAGAGAGCAAAAATGTGGAGCGTCCGGAAGCAGTGCCGGAGGAAGATTGGGAAGCTATGAAAAAAGAACCAGCTTTCGGCACAGAGCTTCAATATCTGTTTAATGGGGGAGCATGTGTATCTGCAAAATATCTGGCAGAACAGCTTGGATATTATGAAGAGTACGGAATCAATGCGACTTATGTTCAAGGTGGATCTGTTGTGGAGACAGTAGGAACAGGAAAGTGTATGTGGGGAACTGATCATATTGCAACAATGCTCGTTCCTGTAACGAACGGGGTAAAAATGACATTCGTCTGCGGAGCACATATTGGATGTAAATCTATTTATGTCCCGGCAGACAGTGACATTAAGACAGTACAAGATCTGAAAGGAAAAAGGATCGCTATTCACGATGGTCCGGGAAATTCTGATCAGAACATCAGTTATCGGCTGCTGGATGAGTACGGTATTGATCCGACTACAGAGGTGGAATTTCCGAATATCGAGGACAATGCTGCGACAGTGGCAGCGATGGAAAATGGTGAAGTGGATGCATCTATCTTCTCAGATTATTTTGTGATGGCAAATTACAAAGATAAGATGAGAAGCATCTGTTCCATCACATATAGCCCAGAGTTTCAGGATGAAGCATGTTGCGTGACAGCCATGAACACTGAATTCCTCAAAAAGAACCCGGTTCATGCCAAATATATAGTAAAAGCGATCAAACGCGCTGGAGAATATGCGCGACTTCAGTCAGAAGAGGCGGTACAGCTCATGTATGATACAGATAAAATGACAGGCGAAAAAGAAGTACAGCAGGAATTCTGGGATTCTCTTCATTTCGGGTTGTCTGATGCCTTCACTGAACAGGCGCTCCATGAAATTGCAGAAGATTATCTGCGTCTTGGAATTATTGAGAAAAAAGATCTGACAGTAGAAGAAATTATGGATATGGCATGGACAGAGGTGTGTCCGGATGCAGAGATGGAAGGTCTTACAGTAGGTGATCCGGTAGAACCGGAAAATCCAGTTCTTCCGATCAAACAAAAAGGAGAATAGACAATCAAAAAACGATAAAAGGAGAAAGAATCTGTGTGCTGCTTGACGGGAGCTGGCATGCAGATTTTTTCTGTTTTCAAAACGACGCTGTAAATATAAAAATTTAATAAATTTGTAATATTTGAGAAAAAAACGAGGCCATTATTTTGACATTGAAAGTCTGGTATGGTACACTAAGAAAATAAAAAGTATGCCTTTTTGGCCAGAAGGAAATGTAAATAATTAATAGAGGTGAGTGACGTTGGATAAATACGAATACCGTGAAAAGACGGAACAGATGATGAAATACGTCGAAGCAAAGTCTTATAGGGAAGCGAAAGAGATCGCAGACACGATTGATTGGAGAAGAGTGAAGAATGCTCCCACTCTGTGTACGGTAAGTGAGATTTATGAGTGTAACGCAGACTTTGAAAAGAGCAGAGAGATCCTGTTTATTGCCTACGACAGAAGTCCGGGGAGCAGAAAAATCGTATATCGGCTCGGGACTCTCGCACTTCGTCTTGGGGAGACAGATGAAGCGATGGACTGTTATGAAGAGTTTGTGCGGATTGCACCGAAGGATCCGAATCAGTACATACTAAAATATAAAATTCAGAAAGAACAGGGGGCTCCGATAGAGGAGCAGATCAAGACCCTTGAAGAATTTAAGAAAGCTGAGTATATTGAAAAATGGGCGTATGAGCTGGCTGAGCTGTATGACCGCGCAGGTATGGCGGAAGAATGTATGGAAGAGTGCGATGACCTGATATTGTGGTTCAGCGAAGGCGTTTACGTTCAGAAAGCGATGGAGCTGAAGATGAAACACAAGCCGCTCACACCGCAGCAGCAGGGGAAATATGACAGGGCAGAAGAAAAGCGGGAAGAAAGCGTGCAGGAGCAGAAGGAAGACTGGACGGAAACCATTTTGAAAGCAGCAGATACGACAGAAACGCTGGAAGATGCTTTTTGGCTTGGTATGGCAGTTGCCAGCAAAAAGCCAATAGATGAAGTGAAGAAATTGGCGGGAAAAGGAGAAGAGGACGTGTACGAGACAGGTCGGCTGAAAATTGAAGAGATTCTTCAGCAATGGGAAGAAAAACAGCGCAGAAATGCAGAGATAATTGAAGAGAAAAGAAGAGAGGCAGAGCAGAAAGCTGCAGAAGAGAAGCAGAAAGTTTCTGGTAATACAGAAAAGATTCTTTCAGATGACATTCAGAAACTGCTCGCAGAAATGGAAAGCGAAGACGAGAAAAACGGTGTCACAGCAGAACCGGAGGATGAAGTTTCTCAGCTGTCTGAAGTGTTGAAAGAAGAGTCAGACGAAGATGAAATGGCTGAAGAACAAGCGAAGGTAGAGGAAACGGCTGAAGAATCAGGTGAAACTGCGGAGGAAGAGGAAGAGTCCGAAGAAGAGTATTCAGAAGAAGAGTACGACGAAGAAGAATATCCGGAAGAGGAATACGTTGAAGAAGAGTATCCGGAAGAGGAGTACGACGAAGAAGAATATCCAGAAGAGGAGTACGACGAAGAAGAGTATCCGGAAGAGGAGTACGACGAAGAAGAGTATCCGGAAGAGGAATACGACGAAGAAGAATATCCAGAAGAGGAGTACGACGAAGAAGAGTATTCGGAAGAGGAATACGACGAAGAAGAATATCCGGAAGAGGAGTACGACGAAGAGCAGAATGAAGAGGAAGATATCTTCGCGAAAGTGCCGGAGACAGAGGAAGTGCTTGAAATTGAAGAGCCAGATGAGGAAGATGCTACATCTTCATCTCCGGGCGGCGTGTCTTTCGATACCGGATTTGTCGTGCAGGGAAGATATGATCTGAGCGCCACAAGTGAGATCGGGCTCAAAGCAGGGCTTACAGAAGAACAGAAAAAATTGTTTTCCTACTTTGTACCGATCAGGGGAATGAGTGAGCAGATCGTGCATGTACTGGAACAGGATAAGACATGTAAAAAGAGATATGGGACATCACGTACCGGCAATATCCTTGTGATAGGACATAAAGGATCCGGAAAAACGGTGCTTGCAGTGGATCTTGTCAAAGCGATACAAAAGCAGAGAAAAATGAAACAGGGAAAGGTTGCGATCATTACAGGAGATGCGCTGAACCAGAAAAATCTGGAAGCCATCATCCAGAAACTTCAGGGCGGAGCTCTGATCATTGAGAAAGCATGTAAGATGAATAAGAAGACGCTGTCCCATCTGAGCAGTCTTATGGAAGAACAGACTGGAGAAATGCTTTTTATACTGGAAGAAGAGAGACGTCCTCTTGAAAAAATGCTTTCTGCAAATCCGGACTTTAAACGGAAATTTACATCCCGTGTAGAACTTCCTATTTTCATCAACGATGAACTTGTTACATTTGGACAGACCTACGCCAAAGAAAACGGTTATACTATCGACGAGATGGGAATTCTGGCATTGTACAGCAGGATTGACGTGATGCAGAAGGAGGATCATTTCGTTACAGTTGCGGAAGTTAAGGAAATCATGGATGAAGCCATTGCACATTCTCAGAAGGCAAATGTGAAACACCTGATGAAGAGAGTGTTCAGAAAGAGTACGGATGAATCAGATCGGATCATTCTGAAAGAAGATGATTTCAAATAAGATAATCGACAAAACTTGTGAAAAATGACGAAAAGAGTTTTAACAAAATGAAAAACTTTGTTAAAACTCTTTCTTTTTGATAAAGCCTCAAGTATAATAAACGTATGACTTTAGATATGAGAAGGTGAAATCATGGCGAGGACAAAAAAGAAAAAAGTATATGAAATAGGCGAATTGGATCAGTACTTGTTCGGTCAGGGAACGCATTATGATTTATATAAAAAAATGGGCTCTCATCTGGTTGTGGATGGAAAGAAAAAGGGAGTTTATTTTGCGGTGTGGGCCCCGAATGCAAAGGCAGTTTCTGTCGTGGGAGATTTTAATGGATGGGACAGAGACAAGCACCCGATGGAGCGGGAAGAACCTCTCGGTATCTATACATGTTTTATCAAAGACATGAAGGAAGGAGAGCTGTACAAGTACTGCATAGAGACGCAGAAGGGAGAGCTTCTCTACAAAGCAGATCCTTTTGCAAATTATGCGGAAGTGCGTCCGGGTACGGCGTCCAGAGTGCATGATATATCCGGGATCAAGTGGACGGACAGCGTGTGGATGGAAGCGCGCAAGAATTGGAATATAGACGAGTCTCCGATGTCTATATATGAGGCTCATATCGGTTCCTGGAAGCAGCATCCGGGCGAAGAGGAAGAACGTTTCTACAATTACCGGGAGTTTGCGAGGGAAGCGGTAAAATATATGAAAGAGATGGGATATACCCATATCGAGCTGATCGGGATCGCGGAACACCCGTTTGACGGATCCTGGGGCTATCAGGTAACCGGATATTTTGCTCCGACATCCAGATACGGTACACCGGAAGATTTTGCGTACATGATCAACTATTTCCACCGCAATAAGATCGGTGTTATTTTGGACTGGGTACCGGCGCATTTTCCAAGAGATGCACATGGGCTTGCAGATTTTGACGGTACAGCAGTATACGAATACGCGGATCCGAGGAAAGGAGAACACCCGGATTGGGGAACAAAGATTTTTGACTATGGTAAGGCGGAAGTAAAGAACTTCCTTATCAGCAATGCATTGTTCTGGACGGAAACCTTCCATGTGGACGGGCTTCGTGTGGATGCAGTGGCATCGATGCTGTACCTGGATTACGGCAAGCAGAATGGACAGTGGGTGCCGAATAAATACGGAGGAAATCAGAACCTGGAGGCCATCGAATTCTTTAAGCACCTCAATTCTGTAGTATTGGGCAGAAACCCTGGCGCCCTTATGATTGCAGAAGAGTCTACAGCCTGGCCGAAAGTAACCGGAAATCCGGAGGACGACGGGCTTGGATTCAGCTTGAAATGGAATATGGGCTGGATGCATGATTTCCTGGAATATATGAAACTGGATCCATATTTCCGGAAAGAGCACCACAATCAGATGACATTTGCCATGACTTATGCGTACAGTGAAAAATACATACTTGTTCTTTCTCACGATGAAGTGGTCCATTTGAAGTGTTCTATGCTCAACAAGATGCCAGGACTTGGATTTGATAAATATGCAAATCTGAAGGTTGGTTATGCATTTATGATGGGCCATCCGGGAAAGAAGCTTTTGTTTATGGGTCAGGATTTCGCTCAGCTTCGGGAGTGGAGCGAGGAAAGGGAGCTTGACTGGTATCTCCTTGCGGAACCGGAGCACCAGGCGGTTCAGGCTTTTATGCGGGATCTTTTGAAATTATACCGGAAAAATAAGGCGATGTATGAACAGGATACGAATGGATATGGATTTGAGTGGGTCAATGCAAACGACGGATACAGAAGTATTTTCAGTTTTATACGTCATTCCAAATATAATAAAAAGAATCTGCTTTTCGTCTGCAATTTTACACCGATGGAGTGGGCGGACTACCGGGTAGGAGTTCCGAGAAGGAAGCAGTATAAACTGATTCTGAACAGTGATGATAAGCAGTATGGAGGAAAAGGAGAAGAGAGACCTCTTGTCTATAAAGCGATCAAGCAGGAATGTGACGGAAGACCATATTCTTTCGCGTACAAACTGCCTCCGTACGGAGTAGCCGTATTTGAATTTTAAAAGTGCAGGGAGCGCACAGAAAAGTGTGCTCCTTCTTTTTATGATTTTGCAATAATAATGAAGGAGAAGACGATGAAGAACTACCAAATCACAGAGTGGTGCAGCCATTTTATCAGACAGCAGGTAAAAGAAGGGGATTTCTGTATCGACGCCACAGTCGGGAATGGAAACGACACGGTGCTGTTGTGCGAACTGGCAGGAAGTAAAGGGAAAGTAGCCGGTTTCGATATACAGGAAAAAGCTGTTGAGGAGACGAGGACAAGGTTAAAAGAGTGGGGTCTGGATTCAGGAGCCAAACTTTTCTGCTGCGGGCATGAACGGATGGAAGAATGCCTGAGATCAGATCCGGACTGCGCCAAGATGACGGAACGAGCAGAAGACGGATATGGGAAAGTATCGTGTATTGTTTTTAATTTCGGTTATCTGCCGGGAGGCGACCACAAGATTGCCACAAAGGCGGAGAGCAGCGTGGAAGCAATCCGCCAGGGGCTTACTCTTCTTGAGAAAAACGGCATGATGAGTCTTTGCATTTACAGCGGAGGAGACAGCGGATTTGAGGAGCGGGATCGGATTTTGGCCTATCTGAAAGGGCTTGACAGCAGGAAATATCTCGTTATAATGAGTTCATATTACAATCGTCCAAATAACCCGCCAATCCCGGCGATGATCATTCGGCTTTGAGATGGCGGAGAAGGGGATTAAGACAGGAGGATAATAGACATGGAGATTTTTGTGGGACTGCTGCTCCCTTTTCTCGGCACAGCACTTGGGGCGGGGTGTGTGTTCTTTTTGAAGGGACAGATCAAGCCTTTGGTACAGAAGACACTGCTTGGATTTGCATCCGGAGTTATGGTGGCAGCTTCGGTATGGTCCCTTCTCATTCCGGCTATGGATATGTCGGAGGGTATGGGGAAACTGGCCTTCATTCCTGCGGCTGTGGGACTGCTTTTAGGGGTTGCGTTTCTGCTTTTGCTTGACAGGGCCATTCCACATCTTCACATAGGCGCAGAGAAAGCGGAGGGGCCGAAGTGTGCTCTGAAGAAGACGACGATGCTGGTGCTCGCAGTCACGTTACATAACATTCCGGAAGGGATGGCAGTAGGGGTAGTGTTCGCAGGAATGCTGTCTGGTACGGAGACGATGACGGCGGCAGGAGCTTTTGCGCTGGCGCTTGGTATCGCGATACAAAACTTCCCGGAAGGAGCGATCATCTCCCTTCCGCTGAAAAGTGAAGGAACAGGGAAGGGGAAAGCCTTTTTCTACGGAATGCTCTCCGGGGCGGTGGAGCCGGTCGGTGCATTTGTTACGATCATGCTTGCGCGTTTTATTACACCGGTGCTGCCTTATCTGCTTGCGTTCGCGGCGGGGGCGATGATTTATGTCGTTGTGGAAGAACTGATCCCGGAGGCAAGCGAAGGAGAACACAGCAATATCGGAACGATCGGCTTTGCAGCCGGATTTGTCTTGATGATGATACTTGACGTGGCGCTGGGATAAAGCGGAAAAGAGATAAAGGAGAGAGAAATGAGACTTCGAAACATACCAAGAGCAGGGGAGACACTGGCCTCCCATGATTATGTGATAAAAGAAGAAAGAAAATGGAAAGGCTGTTGGAAAGAGGTGTTTGGAAATGACCATCCTGTGCGTATCGAAATCGGCATGGGGAAGGGGCAGTTTCTGATGACGCTGGCTTTACAGAATCCAGAGATCAACTATATCGGGATAGAGCGGTATTCCAGTGTTCTTCTTCGTGCAGTAGAACGCCTGGACGCTATGGAGGAGCAACCGGATAACATCCGATTCATCTGTATGGATGCGGCTGAGATCGAGGAGGTATTTGGGCCGGAAGAAGTGGACCGTATTTATCTCAATTTTTCTGACCCGTGGCCGAAGGCGCGGCACGCCAAGCGCAGACTGACCTCCACAGCCTACTGGCCAAGATATGACAAGATACTGAAAAAGGACGGCGTTGTGGAATTCAAAACGGACAATCAGGGATTGTTTTCCTTTTCATTGGAACAGGCAGAGGAGGCCGGATGGAAAATTTTATCCAGTACATTTGACCTGCACAACAATGAAGAGATGAATAAAGGCAACGTCATGACAGAGTACGAAGAGAAATTTTCGCAAAAAGGCAATCCAATCTGCAAACTGATCGCTTCCAGAGAGTAGTGACATGAAAGAGGGCTTCTGCATAGAATGTTAAAGAGACACTCTGAAAGAAGGGATGGCATGGGGAGAAGGGGCAGGAAAAAAATCTGTTGGAAATGTGGATGTTTCTGCTATGACAACCGATGGTGGAATCAGAAGATCA
This sequence comes from Sellimonas sp., assembly GCF_047234585.1. NCBI lineage: Bacteria > Bacillati > Bacillota > Clostridia > Lachnospirales > Lachnospiraceae > Sellimonas > Sellimonas sp. Next base: position 49,510 of record NZ_JBKSWG010000006.1, read on the forward strand.
GGATTATTGTGGAATCCTGCGAAGAATTGCACCGGATTTTGAATCCCCACTGCAATTCCTGCAGAAAAGAAAAGGACTGCGGGAAATAGGAGACAGCCCTGTACCGAGAGAACGCGGTATGGGGCATCTGCCATGCCAAATGAAAAAAATAAAAAAAATATAAAAATTTGCTTGCATTTTTGAAAAATATGTAATATAATACTTCTTGCGTTAAGCAATAATTAAAACTTCACAGCGCACGCGCGATTAGCTCAGTTGGTAGAGCACCTGACTCTTAATCAGGGTGTCCAGGGTTCGAGCCCCTGATCGCGCATTTAGAAATCACTGTTTTTGGAGACTATAAAGCTCCGGGGGCGGTGGTTTTTTTGATGTCCGGAAAATTTTGGAGAGAAATGATCTCTGGATAATAGCCAATGTGTAGTATGGATATCTGTTTAAAAGGAAATAAAATAGATAAGGGAGAATAGAGGAAAAAGCGGGTTTTGTATTTTTTTCTATACAATCGGTAGGGATTTTGGCAAAGTGCAGTATTGTTCGTAAAATAGTACAGGAAACCGCATTGACACGGTTTTCACAAATCAGCTATAATAGCCCCAAGAAACGGTTATCGTTTTACGCTATAGGGTTTAATTTTGAAGGAGGATTATCGCATGAGAAAAGAATGGGAATCTTTTCGAGGAGGAATCTGGGAAAAAGAAATCAATGTAAGAGATTTCATCCAAAAAAACTATACGCCGTATGAAGGAGACGACAGTTTCCTCGTAGGGCCGACAGAAGATACAAAAGCTTTGTGGGCGCAGGTAATGGATTTATCTGAACAGGAACGCGCAAAAGGCGGAGTCCTGGATATGGACACAAAGATTATTTCCACTATCACTTCCCATGGACCGGGATATCTTGACAAAGCTAAGGAAAAAATCGTAGGGTTCCAGACGGACAAGCCGTTTAAGCGTTCCCTGCAGCCTTACGGAGGTATCCGTATGGCAATGAAAGCATGTGAAGAAAACGGATATCATGTGGATCCGGCAATCGTGGAATTCTTCACAAAACACAGAAAAACACATAACGACGGTGTGTTTGATGCTTATACTCCGGAAATGCGCGCATGCCGTTCCAGCCATATCATCACAGGGCTTCCGGATGCATACGGACGCGGACGTATCATCGGCGACTACAGAAGAGTTGCGCTGTATGGTGTAGACAGACTGATCGAAGACAAGCAGCATCAGAAAGATTCAACGAGAACGATCATGTATTCTGATGTTACAAGAGAAAGGGAAGAACTTTCTGAACAGATCAAAGCGTTAAAAGAATTAAAAGAACTTGGTCAGATTTACGGATTTGATATTTCCAGACCGGCCGAAAACGTACAGGAAGCGATCCAGTGGCTGTATTTCGGATATCTCGCTGCTATCAAAGAACAGAACGGTGCGGCAATGTCTCTTGGACGTACTTCCACATTTATCGATATCTATGCAGAACGTGACCTGAAGAATGGTACATTCACAGAAGAACAGATTCAGGAATTCGTTGACCATTTCATCATGAAGCTTCGTCTTGTGAAATTTGCAAGAACTCCGGAATACAATGCGCTGTTCTCCGGAGACCCGACATGGGTAACAGAATCCATCGGTGGTATGGGAATCGACGGGCGTCCGATGGTAACAAAGATGTCTTATCGTTACCTGCACACACTGCAGAACCTCGGCACAGCGCCGGAACCGAACCTGACAGTTCTCTGGTCCACAAGACTTCCGGAAAACTTCAAGCGTTTCTGTGCAAAGACATCTATCGAGTCTTCATCCATTCAGTATGAGAATGACGACCTGATGAGAGTGACACACGGAGATGACTATGCGATCGCATGCTGCGTATCCTCCATGCGTGTAGGTAAGGAGATGCAGTTCTTCGGAGCACGTGCAAACCTTGCAAAGTGTCTCCTTTATGCGATCAACGGCGGTGTGGATGAAATCTCCAAGAAACAGGTTGGACCGAAGTACCGTCCGATCACATCCGAATACCTTGATTACGATGAAGTTATGGACAAGTTCAAAGATATGATGAAGTGGCTTGCTCAGGTATATGTAAATGCTCTGAATATCATTCACTACATGCATGACAAGTACTGCTACGAAAGAATCCAGATGGCGCTTCATGATAAGAAGGTAACACGCTGGTTCGCGACAGGTATCGCAGGACTTTCCGTAGTGGCAGACTCCCTGTCCGCGATCAAGTACGCAAAGGTAAAGACGGTCCGCGATGAAAACGGAATTGTTGTGGATTATCAGGTAGAAGGAGATTTCCCGAAATACGGAAACGATGATGACCGTGCAGATGAGATCGCTTACGATATCGTTCATCAGTTCATGGCTTATGTAAAAGGAAACCACACATACCGTGGAGGTATCCCGACAACATCTATTCTTACAATCACATCAAACGTTGTGTATGGTAAGAATACAGGTTCTACACCGGATGGAAGAAAGGGTGGAGAACCGTTCGCACCGGGAGCAAACCCGATGCACCACAGAGACAGCCATGGTGCAGTAGCATCTTTAAGCTCTGTGTCCAAACTGCCATTCAAAGATGCACAGGATGGTATTTCCAATACATTCTCCATCATTCCGGGAGCACTTGGAAAAGATGATGCAATTCTTTTTGACGACATCGCATTTGAACTGGAACCGGACTGCGCATGCTGTGAACCGAATGCGTCTTTAGATAGTGAAGAATAGATCGATTAAAGGAGGACGACAATATGAAAATCAGTGAAGCTCAGATTGATAACCTTGTAGGATTGCTGGATGGATACGCTGAAAAGGGCGGACACCATTTAAATGTCAATGTGTTTACAAAAGAAACGCTTCTGGATGCTCAGGCTCATCCGGAAAAATATCCGCAGCTTACTGTACGTGTATCCGGATATGCAGTAAACTTCAATAAGCTGACAAAAGAGCAGCAGGACGAGGTTATTTCCAGAACATTCCATGATGAAATGTAATCCAGAAGAACAAAAGGGATATATCCATTCGACAGAGAGTTTCGGGACCGTGGACGGTCCCGGAATTCGTTTTGTCATATTTTTTCAGGGCTGTCCGCTGCGGTGCAAATACTGCCACAATCCGGATACCTGGCAGCCGAACCAGGGAAATAAGATGACAGTGGGCGAGCTTTTGGAATTGTATCAACACAACGAACGGTTCTATCAAAAAGGCGGGATTACCGCTACCGGTGGAGAACCGCTCATGCAGCTTGCGTTTCTCACTGCACTTTTTACAGAAGCAAAGAAGCGGGGGATCCATACATGTCTTGACACTTCCGGTATTGTATATACGAAATCAAAAAGGGAAGAGTTTGAAAAACTGTTCGCAGTGACAGATCTGGTGCTCTTGGATGTAAAGCACAGTGATCCAAAAGGTCATAAGGAGTTAACCGGGCAGGATCAGGAGCCGGTGCTTGCGTTTGCAAAAGCGCTGGAAGAGGCCAGGGTTCCGATGATCGTAAGGCATGTCATCGTTCCGGGAATCACGGACGGGAAAGAAGAGCTTGCGGCCCTTGGACATTTGATCGGAAAATTCCGTAATTTGAAAGGACTGGAAGTGCTTCCGTATCACACCATGGGAGAGAAGAAATACGAACAGCTCGGCATTCCGTATCCACTTCGCGGAGTGGAAGCCATGGACAAAAAAGAGGCGGGCAAAGCCAGAGAACTATTGCTGAAGATCATCATGGAAGAACGGAAAAACATGATGAACAAAAGATAGAAATAGAAGAGGAAGCAAAAGAAAAAGCAGGAGCAAATTTCCTGCTTTTTTCTATATGTTTCATATGGGAAAGTGGCCCGTTATTCGATATGGTTGGTCTCCTCTGCCAACAACTTGGACAAAATCTCAAATGTTTCCTCTTCTGAGTAGAACAGATCGTCGTCCAGATTTTCACAGAAATCGGAGAAGGCAAAGAGAAGGCTCGGTTCTGTGATATCCAGGCAGATAAGCTGACCGGATTCGGCGGAAGGGAACAGAAGGTAGCCGCAGCGCTGGTTGATGTACATGAACAGCTCGTTGTCGATGTTGCCGATATTTTTTCTCAGGAGTTTCAAATATTTTCCCGGACAGAGCCGCAGAAACCGTTTCACGAGAAGGATGCGGTCGGAAGGTTCGATGGCCCGGTAAATACTTTCCGGGTATTCCGGTATACGGCCTGTTTTCAGAAAGCGTCGTATCCCATCCAAAGAAAAGATGAAGTAAAGAGGCGATTCCTCCAACGTTTTTCGGATCCTGTGGATGTGGGAAGTGACTAAATCGATGGTCGCATCCCGATTCGGGAGCTCCTTCAGGATGTAACGCTCCAGAAAATGATCTGGAATACTGTATGTAAGGCACGGAATCATCTGCAGGCTGAAGGTATGGTCAGGTACCGGTGTGAGATTGCGGAAGTACTGTATCTGAGAGGTAACATCTTCCATCCGGACAGCCAGAGAGGAGACCTTTTTCAGATACCCTTCATAGAGTTCTCTGAAGAAAGAAAGCATTTCCGGCGTCTTCATTATGATACCTGACTGCATGTCTCTTGCCAGCAAGAAAACGTGTGTGGACGTAAGGATCAGGTAAGGGAATAAAAGCAGCTCCCCAGTACTGTCCAGCAATGTGCCGTAATAGTAGTAAACATTGTAAAGACAGGCGCAGGAGTAGAGAGGAAGAATCTGTTTTAGACAAAAAAGATTATAGTTCTGCTTGTCTGGACCGATTTTCTCACTATTGTTAAAGCAGATGATGTGATCCATCTTAAGCGTCGGATTTCTGTAAGCTATGGAAGCCAGAAGTTCCGTCAAAAACGGGGAATCCGGCTGAATCAGAAGACGGATATGTGCATCCTGCCGACGAGACTCCAGAAAAAGAATGTGAAAGAGCAGGTGGCGGATCTCATTCTTCCCGGTCACGGCTATCGTGTCTGTGGAGTCCGAAAGACAAGGGAGCGGCTGCGGTGGCAGCAGATGCTCTGGTTCGGAGTACTTTTCAAAATTTTCGAAAAGCTCCAGCACTGCTTTTCGCCGAAAATAATTGTCATATCCTTCGGTAGAAATTTTGTAGGCCTCTACAAAGTCCTCTTTTTCCTGTGGGGTCAGACGCAAGTATTCTGCCATGCCAAGAACAGGCTCCGCGGAAGCAGGGATACGGGAGCCTTTGATGATCTTGTACATAAAGGAACGTTCCAGACCGCAATATTGCGCCATATCGTTTGGTTTTACGGATTTTGCGGCAATATGCCGACTGAGTATATCTGAAAAAATGCTCATAAGATTCTCCTTTGTAAATGATATTCTCCATTATAATGAAAGGCTGACCAAAAAGCTATTGAATAATTATGAAAATTTTTTGTCCACTTTTATGTCCACATGAGAAAAGCTATAGATAAATAGGGGAAGAAATGATAAAATATATTTCGTCAAGGGAATGAGAGTGGGAGATAGTGATAATTGAAGAAATATCACATCAAACGACACAAGTTGAGAAATTTGTGGTATGATGAAAAACGAATCTGCAGGGGTTCGTTTTTTTCTTTTGTTGTAAAAAATTTAATATGATAGGAGATATGAGACATGGAAAATACAAAGATCACAATAAGAAATGCAAGACAAGAGGAAGGGGAGGAGCTTGCGCAGATCGAGACTGCATGTTTCCCGACAGGGGAAGCTGCAAAAGAAAAAGATATTCTGGAAAGACTCAGTGCTTTTCCGGAAAAGTTTTTTGTGGCGGAAGAAGACGGGAAACTGGTGGGATTTATCAACGGAGCAGTCACAGATGAGCCGTGCCTGCCGGATGAGATGTACCATGATATCAGCCTGCACAATCCGCAAGGAGCGTACCAGACGGTGTTTGGGCTGGATGTGCTGCCTGAGTACCGGTGCAGAGGAATTGCAGGAATGCTCCTGGAAAAGATGATTGCAGCTGCTAAGGAAGAAGGGAAAAAAGGGGTTGTGCTTACCTGCAAAGACCATTTAATCCATTATTACGAAAAGTTCGGATTTGTGCATTATGGAAAGGCAGATTCCACACACGGGGGAGCCGAGTGGAATGATATGAAGCTTTACTTTTAGACATTTTCTTTGACGCATTTTTTTCCTATGCTATAATGAAGATAAGCGACGCCGTCTAAACGGATAACTGGGAGGGAAATAATATGATCTATACGTGGGCTGCGGATACTGCTCCGCTTCTTGATGAGAACAGATACCGCGCATATTTTGAACAGGCGCCCTCCTGGAGACAGGAGAAGGCAAAGAAGATGCGCTTCCCGGAAGACCGGGCACTTAGTATCGGTGCGTGGATGCTGTATGAAAAAGCAAAAAAGGAGAGCGGACTTTCCGGGGAAAATATCTTCAATCTTTCCCATTCCGGGCATTTTGTCTTGTGCTCCATAGGGGAAGATGCATCCCGGAAAACAGGGTGTGATGTGGAGATGACCGGGGTGTTCCGCCCGAATGTGGCCAGGCGTTTTTTTTGCCCAAGTGAGTGGGAATATATCGATGGCCGGGAGAGCGAAGAGGAGAAGAGAGATGCTTTTTTTCGTTATTGGGTCTTAAAAGAAAGCTTTATGAAAGCCACAAGACTGGGAATGAGGCTTGCGATGAACGCGTTTGAGATCGCGGTCTGGCAGGGGGGAGAGCCAAGGCTTATAAGGCAGCCGGAAGAAATCGGGGGAATCTTTCATTTCCGGGAATACGATATGAGAGAACAGGGATTTCAGGCTGCGGTATGTTCGGAGGATCAGGATATTGCTGTGGAACTTGGTTGGATTACACTGTAAACCAGATGACAGAAGAGAAGGGGTAGAATGAAGAAAGAGACAAAGGATACGATCCGGATGATGCATTTGCTTATTCTCCGAAAAATAAGGAGAATGAAAAGTCCCATCAAGACAATAGCGGTCATGTGTGCGGTCGCTTTGCTGACAGGACTGTTTAGCGGTGCGGCACTTGGGCGTATGAACGAAAGAAAAAAGGCACAGGAGACAATACAAAAAGAAGTAAAGAGCAAAGAGAAGATACAAGAAGAGCTGGATGCAGCCAAAGGGCAGCTGGAAGCACACGATGAGGACACACGTCCGTGGTATCTCATGCTGGTAAATCAGTCCCACCCCATGGAGGAAGGATATGTGCCGGAGCTTGCGGATATCGATTCCAGCCATCAGGTAGATGCGCGGATTCTGGAACCGCTTCAGAAGATGCTTTCCGATGCGGAGAAGGCAGGTCATAAACTGTATGTATGCTCAGCTTACCGTTCTGTGGAACGGCAGAAGGAACTTTTCAATGAATCCATGGTGGACTACGTAAACCAGGGGATGTCATATTATGAGGCAGCCGTCGAGACAGCTAAATCCATTGCATGGCCCGGGGAGAGTGAGCATGCGACAGGGCTTGCGATGGACATTGTCTCTGCCAACTATGCAATGCTGGATGAGAAGCAGGGAGAAACAAAAGAGCAGCAGTGGCTGATGGAACACTGTTATGATTATGGATTCATTTTGCGTTATCCGAAAGATAAGATGGAAAATACGGGGATTATTTACGAACCATGGCATTACCGCTATGTCGGCGTAGAGGATGCAAAGAAGATACAGGAGATGGGAGTGACTCTGGAAGAATATCTGAATGAAGAATATTAAAACAAGTAGGGAAAATCCCGGCACGGCAGGGATTTTGCCGGGCGAGGGAAAGGGAGGCTGAGAATTTGGATCTGACGTTCGGGGAACAGGTAAAAATCATTTTGAGCCGTAAAAATATGACAATCAAGGAGCTGGCTGAGCTGTTTGAGGAAGAGACGGGAAAAAAGATGTCCAGACAGAATATGACGCAGCGTCTTGGACGAGATAATTTTCAGGAGAAGGATATGCGCATCATTGCAAAGATACTCGGATGCCGCTTCCGGCTGAACATCCTGGATGACAACCGTGCGAAAACGGCCGCAAAGGAGAGACGCCGGCCTGAGGAGGAAACCAGACAGGTACGCCGGGAGAGTCCGGCACGTACGCCAAAGGAGACAGTGCGCGTAAAAAGCGAAGAAGAGAAAGAACGGGATATCACGGTAGGCGAGATCATGGACATGATGGAAAAGATACCGCAGTCGGCACAAAGAAAATACGCGCCTGACAGAAGGCAAAAGGAAACAGTCCCGCAGATCGATTACAGCGAACCGGAAGATCTCGAAAGAGGGGAACTCAACCCAGCCACGGGACATGAGTATGAATCCAACATGGTGCGCAAACATCCGTCCCGCATCGGGTTTGTTCAGGTGTATGACCGGAGCGAACACGGCTGGACAGATATGACAGAATGGGCATTTCTCGGCTTCCAGGAGCGGAAGAAGGCGCTGCTTGGCAAGGAGTATGAGCCGCCGATCTATCTGGATTAGATAATGTCAGGGATGCAGGAGGTGTGCGAGTATGGAATGGAGTCAGTTGTTATCGCCAAAAAGGGTAAGAACAGATCAGGTACATAGGGAGAAGAAAAAGACAGATCTGCGGAGCAGTTTTGAAAAGGATTATCACAGGATCATCGGAAGTGCATCGTTTCGGAGACTTCAGGACAAGACGCAGGTATTTCCGCTGGATAAAAGTGATTTTGTCAGGACACGGCTTACCCATTCTTTGGAGGTATCATCCTTCGGGAAATCTCTGGGACAGAATATCGGAGAATATATTTTGACCTTTCACAAGGATCCGGCGTTTACCTTGCAGATGAAGGAAGATATCTGCAATATCCTCCTCTGTGCAGGATTGATCCACGACATCGGGAATCCGCCGTTTGGACATTTCGGGGAGACTGCCATCCGGGAATGGTTTGAGGAAAATCTTGGGAAGCTTACTTTTCATGGCGATCCTATCGAAAAGGTGCTCAATCGGCAGATGCTTGCTGATTTATGTCATTTTGAGGGAAATGCCCAGGCATTTCGACTTGTGACCAAACTTCATTATCTGGTAGATGAGAAAGGGATGAATCTGACATATGCCCTTTTAAATACTATTGTAAAGTACCCGGTAAACTCTTTGGCCATAGAACCAGAGGGAGCAGATATCCGGCGGAAAAAGATTGGGTTTTACTATGCCGATGAAAAGCTGTTCAGGGAGATCAGCCAGGAGACGGGAGCGGGAGAGTATCGCCATCCACTCACGTTTATTCTCGAAGCGGCGGATGATATTGCCTATCGGACTGCGGATATTGAAGATGCGTTCATCAAAGGATTTCTTCCATTCAGTGCCATTCTCGGGGAGATAAAAAAGATTGATACAGGGGAAGTGTTCCAGGCCTTTGAAAAGCTGGAAAGTCTGTATGAAAAGGCTGTAAGCAGAGGCGAGGAGGAGCCGGAGACGTACGCTTTAAAAAACTGGATCGTGCGTATTCAGTCATTTCTGATCGCATGTGCGACAGAAGGATTTACGGAAAACTATGAGTCTATTATGCAGGGCACTTACCAAAAGGATCTGTTTGCCGGAACAAATGCCCAGGAACTGATGGAAGTGCTTGGATATCTTGCAGAAAAATATGTTTTTACGACAGACACGATCTACAAGATGGAGGTGGCGGAATCCCGTATCCTGACATTTTTGATGGAGAAGTTTATCGCAGCGGCGATCAAGTATGATGATCCGAAACAGAAGATGGATTCCATTGACAGGCGGATGATCGCTTTTGTCTCGGAAAATTACAGAAAAGCATATCACAGACAGGCGGAAGGCAAGAGTGAGGCGGAGAAACTTTATCTCAGGCTTTTGCTTGTCACGGATTATATCTGCGGCATGACAGACAGCTATGCAAAACGGCTGTACCAGGAGCTGACAGCAAGAATATAAAAGAGGCGGAGCCTGTACCGGGAAATGGAATTTCCGTGTACAGGTTCTTTTTTTGTAGGGACGGGCATAGATTGAGGTAAAAAGAAACAGGCGGTAAGAGTTGAAACGTTTTATCTGTTATCTTTATGAATATCAGAATGGAAAACCGGTAAGAAATGTGGGGTTTTCAAAAGTGGAGGCAGAAGAAGAGACGTGTGCAGTAAGCATACACGGAAAAGGATGGGGAGCCGATACACCGAAAGAACTGGGGCTGTATCTCTTTTATGAAGAAGATGGACACTGCTACGGAATGTACCAGGGGATGCTGGGAAATATCAGCCCGGCGCTTAATTACCGGCTCATCTACCGGCCGGAAGATACCGGTGGAAAGGAGCGTTTTCAAAAAGTGGGGGGATTCATTCTCTGTCATGGGCGCACGCCGAGATACGCTGCCATATGGTCGGACACACCGGTGGACATCAGCCGTATGGAAGAACCGCCCAGGGGAGAGGATGAAAAGCAGGAGAGAAACCGGGATGGTCTTCACCAAGAGAATGTGACACTGGAGAAGGCGGAGGAAGAAACAGAGGAAATAGAAGAAAAGACGGGGAGAGAAGCAGAGAGTATAGAAGACAGCGCAGTAGAAGAAATGCAGAGCATAGAAAACAACGAGGAAGAGGAGGAAGAACCAAGGGGGAAAGAAGCAGAGCTCATAGAACTGAAGGGAGACCAGGTGGAGGCTGCCGGCAGAGAGGAGGATTTTATAGAGACGGGCCGATTTCAGTGTCAAAAAATCAAAAGGCAGGACATCTCCAAACTGGTGCGGAGGGAATGGCATTTGGCCAACAACAGCTTTCTCCTCCACGGATATTATAATTATCATCATCTTGCTTTTATCCAGGAGGATGTAGATCTGTATCTCGGCGTACCCGGCATGTACTGTGAAAAGGAAAGGAGGGCGGCGCAGGCATTCGGATTTCCGAGGTTTGTCAGATACGAAGACGATATGATGACACTTTCCGATGCCGAGAAAGAAGAATGCCCGGATTTCGGGTATTGGTGTCGACAGGTACATCAAATTAGGGTATAATCAGTCTGGAGAAAAGAGGCAGGTAAAGAAAAATGGGAAGAAAACTTTCAAAAGAAGAAAAAGAAGAATTACAAAGAAAACAGGAAGAAGCCCAGAGAAAACTGGATGAAAAATACATGAAAGAAGCCATCCGCCAGGCAAAGAAAGCCTATGCGATCCGAGAAGTTCCAATCGGATGCGTGATCGTGTACGACGGAAAGATCATCGGCCGGGGGTACAACAGGAGAACCATTGACAAAAATACGCTGGCCCACGCGGAGCTTCAGGCTATCCGGAAGGCCAGCAAAAAAATGGATGACTGGAGGCTTGAGGACTGCACGATGTATGTGACGCTGGAACCTTGCCAGATGTGTTCCGGCGCTCTTGTGCAGTCCCGCATAAAGAGAGTCGTAGTAGGATGCATGAATCCGAAAGCGGGGTGTGCAGGATCTGTCATGAATCTTCTTCAGGTGCCTGAGTTTAACCATCAGGTAGAGCTTACAACCGGCGTTTTGGAAGAACAATGCAGCTCCATGTTGAAACAATTTTTTAGAGAATTAAGGCAAAAAAAATAGAGCAGTCATCTGCTCTTTTTTGTGCGTTGTGCGTCGAACGCATCTCCCAAGCGTTACTTTGGCAGTAAACTCAACCCAGGCACCCTCACGGCACACGGGAGATTCCGCTTAGTGCTGCTTCGTTCCCGACCTGACACGGTTCACGGAGTCCAGTTGCGTGAGACCCAAATATCAACGCCACTTACCAAAGGCAGCCTCACAAGAATACGCCCTCGGCACAACATCACCCCTACTGTAGCGGATTGTAGGTACAGGGTACCGCTAACACCCCGGCTGCACGATTCATAAGTTTAGCGTGTTTTCGGGAAAATGTCAATGAATTTTGGGAAAATCGAGAAAGAAACGAAAAAGAAAAGGAGAAACACTTATGAAAACCATTCTTGCGGCCATTAATGCAAAATATATCCACTCCAACCTTGCTGTCTATTCTCTGAGAGCTTACGCAGAAGAATACTTAAGCCAGACGGAAATTGCAGAATATACAATCAACCAGGAGATTGGAGAAATCCTCATGGATCTGTATGAGAGAAAGCCGGATATTCTCTGTTTTTCCTGCTATATCTGGAATCTGGACTATGTGGAAAGAATTGTAAGGGAGATTCATAAGGTTCTTCCGGATACGATCTTATGGCTTGGGGGACCGGAAGTTTCGTATGATGCAGAGGAAGTTTTAATCCGTCTGCCGGAAGTAAGCGGTGTTATGAAAGGAGAAGGAGAGGAGACGTTCCGTGAACTTCTGGACTGCTATTATAAAGGGACAGCAGACGTGGAGGAAATCAATGGAGTGACTGTGCGGACAAAGAATGGGGATATCCGTGAAAATCCGTGGCGGGAAATCATGGATCTGAGCAAGGTTCCGTTCGTCTACGGAGATATGAGTCTCTTTGCGCACAAGATCATCTATTATGAGACAAGCAGGGGCTGCCCGTTTCGCTGCAGTTACTGTCTGTCTTCGATAGACAAGTGCCTTCGTTTTCGAGATTTGGACCTTGTAAAAAAAGAGCTTCAGTTTTTCCTGGACCAGAAAGTGGAACAGGTTAAATTTGTGGATCGGACGTTTAACTGCCGCCACGATCACGCGGTGGCTATCTGGCGCTATATATTGGAGCATGACAATCAGATTACAAATTTTCACTTTGAAATATCGGCAGACCTTTTAAACGATGAGGAGATCGAACTTATCGGAAAGATGCGTCCAGGTTTGATCCAGCTGGAAATCGGAGTTCAGTCGACAAACCCGAATACGATACGGGAGATAAAAAGGACAATGGATTTTGGCAAGCTGAAAGAGAAGGTAATGAAGATCGAGGCGGGGGGAAATGTCCACCAGCATCTGGATCTGATCGCCGGGCTTCCGTGCGAAGATTACGAGAGTTTCGGGAAATCATTCAATGATGTGTACAGCCTTTTCCCAGAACAGCTTCAGCTTGGATTTCTGAAAGTGCTGAAAGGTTCTTATATGTATGAGCATCGTCTGGAATACGGGCTTTTATACCAGAGCAGGCCGCCGTATGAAGTTCTGGCTACCAAGTGGCTTCCGTACGGGGATGTGATCCGGCTCAAGAAGATCGAGGAGATGGTGGAGGTTTATTATAACAGCGGGCAGTTTGCCCATACGATACGCTCTCTCGCAAGGGAGTGGGAGACGCCGTTTGCCTTTTTCGAAGACCTGGCCGGATTTTACGATGCAGAAGGGCTGTTCGGCCGAAACTATACAAGAATCGCCAGATATGAACTGCTTTTGGAGTTTATGCAAAAGCAAAGGATACAAAAAGAAACATATTTTCGTGAGCTTTTGATCTACGACTTGTACCTGAGAGAGAATGTAAAGAGCAGACCTGGATTTGCCGGGGAAGAAACGGTCTCGAAGGAAGAGAAAAAGGATTTTTATGACAGAGAGGAGAAAGAACCGAAGTATCTGACTGCCTACAGAGGGTACGACAGCCGAAAGATGAGGAAGCTGACTCATGTGGAGCGCTTTTCCTTCCATGTAGCGGAAGATGGCAAAGCGGGGGAGACAGTCCTCCTTTTTGATTACCAGAACAGAAATCCGCTGAATTATGAAGCATCTGTGTACGAGATCATCCTGTGAAATAAGGAAGGTTCTGCGAAGACGAGGAATGTTTCTTGCAAAATCCGGGTAAAGAGTATAAAATAAAAGGCAAAGTTTCGGTAAAGAGAGGTTAACAGATGAATCTGCATAGCAAAAAGTCAAAAAGAATCATAGCGATCGTTGTCCTTCTGGTCATCATCGCAATGGTGGTGACATCCGTAATCCCTTACCTGATATAGAAAAGTACGGGGAGGAATAGTATGGGTTTTACAGGCAAAAAGAAGAGAAAGACACAAAGGAGAATGACTGCAGCGCAGAAAAGGAAGCTCATGTTGTTGACAGGGCTTGTCTTTGTATGCGCTCTTTTTGTAGTCGGGATCTTCTATTCGTCTGTATACCGGTATGTACATAAGATGCGGCCGGGACAGATAGAGGAGAATGTCTATGTCCAGGGTGTGGACATGTCTGGTCTGACGAAGGCACAGGCAAAGAAGAAACTGAAGCAGAATTGGGAAGCGGTGCAGAACACTCATCTGATTCTGCATGACGGGGAAAAAGAGGCCTCTGTCACAGTAAAACAGATGGGGATCCGGCAGGGAGATGTCGATGAGGCCATCGAGAAAGCTGCCGAGTACGCAAAAAGAGGCGGGCTTTTCCACAGGTACCGAAAGATCCGGGCAGCAAAGAAAGAGAAAGTGGAGTACGATGTCAGCTATAAGATTGATGAAGAGCAGATAGAAGATCTTCTCGAAGAGAAGACAAAGGACTTTTATGAGGAGGCCGAGGATGCCGGGATCACAAGAGTGGGAGGCGTGTTCCAGATTACGGAAGAGAAAAGCGGAGAGACGATCGATATAGATGCAGTCATGAAAGAGCTTGAGGATAAACTTCCTTCGCTCCTTCTGGGAGAAGAGACAAGGATCAACGTATCGGCAAAAAAAGATGAGCCAAAAGTGACGAAGACAGATCTGGAGAGCATAGAGGACAGGATAGGAGAGTTTGCCACAGAGACACAGGAAGAGGACAGATCGATTCTTTCCAGGACAGCAGAGCTTTTGAACGGGCAAGTCATCCTTACAGAAAAAGAAATTTCTGTCCAGAAGATCTTAGCGCCCCTTTTGGAGGTGTATGAAGAGGAGAACCAGGAGGAGAAGGCAGAAACAGACATAGACTGTCCGGAAGCATTTTCACAGGCGGCGTCCACCCTTTATATGGCTGTACTGGATGCGGAGCTTGAAGTGACAAAGAGAGAACCCCTTGATCATGAGGCGGCGTACACAAAGCCTGCAATGGATGCGGCCCTTGATACTCAGAGAGATCTGCAGATCAAAAATACGCTGGACTCTCCGGTCTATATAGAAGTCTTTATCGATCAAAACGAGCAGTTTGTGTGTCGTATATACGGAACAAGGACAAGGGAAAAGACGACGGAGATTTCTTTCGAAAGCGAGATCCTGGAAGAGCACGATCCGGAGACGGAATATGTGGCGGACGAAGAAATAGATGCAGGAAAGATGAAAAAAGAGTCCGACGGCAGCAGGATGATCAGAGCCAAGCTGTGGAAGATCGTGGAAGAAGAAGGGGAAGAAGTTTCAAAAGATGAAATCAACGAGACGACGTACAAAGGAGAGAACCAAAAGATTCTTGTAGGTACAAAATCCGAAGATGAGGAGACAGTGGAAAAGCTTGAGAAAGCAGTAGAATCCCAGGATGAAAAAGAGATCGAAGAAACGATAAAGGAAATCAATGGAGAAGAATAGCGTATGAGAAAAGGAATTCTGACAGATACTGCTTATCAGCGGTTTATTTACAAAAAACTCAATCAGAAGAGTTCGCAGTTTCCGTATCATGTGTGGGAAAAGTGCGTCCGTTTTCCGGCGGAGGACAATACGGAACTGGTCTCTTCCGAAATCATGCTCACAGGAGTAAGAGAAGATATCTGCGTATATGCCGCGGCCAGGGCGCTGAATGCAGTCGCCGCAGAGGGCGGATGCCCGTTTGGGGTAAGGGTGTCCGTCCTCGTGCCGGAAACTGCCGATGAGCCGTATCTGGAACGAATGGTAAAGAGTCTGGATACTGTGGCCATGGAGCAGGGATTTGAGGTGTTGAACGTTTGTGTGAACGTACAGCCGGGATGTAGAGAGAATATTGTCCATGTGACCGCATATGGGAAGAGCTGCGGATACGGAAAAGGAAAGGAAGAAGGGAAGGCGGCAGACTACAGAGGGAAAGATATAGTCATAGTAAATCCGATCGCCCTGGAAGGGAGTTTAAGGATTCTGGAAGAGAGACGGGAGGAACTGGAAGAGCGGTTTATTCCGGTCTTTCTGGATCGTCTCCTGGAAGAAAAACACAGACTGTTTGCCTTAGATATCATAAAGCTGGCAGAAAGCTTTCAGCCGGCGTACATCAAACCGGTCACGGACGGAGGTGTGTTCGGTGCATTGTGGGAACTTTCAGAGACGTCCGGCACCGGTTATGAGGCAGATATGAAAAAATTTCCGATCCGACAAGAAACAGTGGAGATATGCGAACATTTCCGCCTGAATCCATATCAGATGGCATCGGGAGGTTGTATCCTTCTCGTGATGGATAACGGGGAGGGATTTGTCAGACTGTGCCAAGAGAAAGGCGCAGAGGCAGCTGTTGCTGGAAAAATGAAAGCGGGAAGGAACAAGATCATCGTAAATGGGGAGGAGAGCCGCTGCACAGACAGGCCGGCTGAAGATGAACTGTTCCGTATGTATAAAGGAGGAGTACACGATGAACATGAGAACTGAGATTTTGCGCTACATGGAAAAAAACAGCAGGGTAAATCTGGAGGAGCTTGCAGTCCTGCTGGGAACGGACGAAGTGACGATCGCAAACGAGATCGCGCAGATGGAGAAAGAAAAGATTATTTGCGGATATCACACACTGATCGATTGGGATAAGACGGGAGAAGAATCTGTCACTGCCCTGATCGAAGTACGTGTGACGCCTCAGAGAGATAAGGGATTTGACCGGATTGCGGAGCGCATTTACAATTTCCCGGAAGTAAATTCTGTTTATCTGATTTCCGGAGCGTACGATTTTTTGATCATCCTGGAAGGCAAGACATTGAAAGAGATTTCCAGATTTGTCTCCGAGAAGCTGGCTCCGATTGATTCTGTCATGACGACAGCCACCCACTTCATTCTGAAAAAATATAAGGACCACGGAACAATTCTCACGCCGAAAGCAAAGGCAGAAAGGGTGCTGGTGATGCCGTAATGAGAAATCCATTGTCAAAAAAAATCGTGGAGATACAGCCGTCCGGTATCCGCAAATTCTTTGATGTGGTAAACGAGATGAAGGACGCGATCTCTCTGGGGGTAGGGGAACCGGACTTTGACACGCCGTGGAGGATCCGGGAAGAAGGAATTTACTCTCTGGAGCGCGGACGCACATTCTATACGTCCAATGCAGGGCTTTTAGAGCTGAAAGAAGAAATTGCAAAGTATCTGGAAAGAAAAATCGGGGTATCCTATCATCCAAAGGAAAATATTATTGTAACTGTAGGAGGAAGCGAAGGGATTGATATCGCGCTCAGAGCGATGCTGGATCCGGGGGACGAGGTGCTGATCCCGCAGCCAAGTTATGTCTCCTACCTTCCGTGTACGGTGCTGGCGGATGGGATCCCGGTAGTTATTCCTCTGAAAGAAGAGAATAAATTCAAGCTCACAAAGGAAGAGCTGGAAGAGAAGATTACGGACAAGACAAAGATCCTTGTACTTCCGTTTCCGAATAACCCGACAGGATCTATCATGACGAAAGAAGATCTGGCTCCGATCGCGGAGCTTGTTGTCAAACATGATCTTTTTGTGATATCGGATGAGATCTACTCTGAGCTTACATATGGAACAGATCATGTTTCTATCGCCTCATTCCCGGGGATGAAAGAGCGGACGATCGTCATCAACGGGTTCTCGAAAGGCTTTGCCATGACGGGATGGAGACTGGGCTATGCGTGCGGCCCGAGTGTGATCATCGAACAAATGCTGAAGATCCATCAGTTTGCCATCATGTGTGCGCCGACCAACAGCCAGTATGCAGCTATCGAGGGGCTTCGCAATTGCGAGAACGAAGTACAGGAGATGCGCAGAGCGTACAATCAGCGCAGAAGATTTCTCATCAAAGAATTTGAGAGGATGGGACTTCAGTGCTTTGAGCCGGAAGGGGCTTTTTATATCTTCCCGTGCATCAAAGAATTTGGCATGACATCGGAAGAATTTGCGACTCGTTTTCTGGAACAATACAAGGTGGCTGTCGTGCCGGGAACTGCATTTGGAGATTGCGGGGAAGGCTTCCTGAGAATCTCCTATGCTTACTCACTGGAGGATTTGAAGACGGCGCTTGGAAGACTGGAACAGTTCATCGATGGGCTGAGAAAAGAAAAATAGATGTGAGATGCCCTCCCAAGCCGGGAGGGCATTGCTGACAAAAGAGAGGAGAAAGAAAATGCTGAACATTGTTTTGCATGAGCCGGAGATTCCGGCTAATACTGGAAATATAGGGAGGACATGCGTGGCTGCCGGGGCAAGGCTCCATCTCATTGAGCCACTAGGTTTCCGACTGACAGAAAAAAATCTGAAAAGAGCGGGAATGGATTACTGGGATCAGCTTGATGTGCGGATATATATTGATTTTGAAGACTTCCTGGAACAGAACCCGGGGGCGAAGATTTACATGGCCACTACAAAGGCGCACCGCATTTACACAGAAGTGGAATTCGAGCCGGACTGCTATATCATGTTCGGAAAAGAAAGCGCAGGTATCCCGGAGGAAATCCTTGTGGATTATGAAGAAACCTGTATCCGGATCCCGATGATCGGCGATATTCGTTCGCTGAATCTTGGAAATTCTGCGGCCATTATATTGTATGAAGCTCTGCGCCAGAATCAGTTCCGCGGAATGAATCTGGAAGGTCATCTCCACAGACTGGAATGGAAAGAATAAAAATTTGTCTTTTTTTTATCATTTTTCGCAAGATGCTCAGATAAAGTGAAAAAGTGAAGAAAATACGCTGTTTCAGCTGATAATATTAATAGGAAGAGACAGAAAGGAAAAGTTTCAAAAAGTTACAAAAGGTATATTTGTTGTGCAAAATATATTATAATAAGAAGTAATAGAAAGACAATATTATAGAAAGTGCCTATAAAGTGTTTGCAGTTTGTCAATCTTTATGCTAAGATGAACTTATCTTAGGCTGAGATAAAGAGTAAAAGGTGGTGAGGAAGTGATAGAAAAAACCATTCAGGCTGTAAAAGATGCTGAGGCGAAAGCGGATGATATCTTAAGACAGGCCGATGAAAAGGCGGCAGAGGTGCTCGCAGAAGCAAATCGGAAGGCTGATGAATTGAAACAGGATGCTGCCGATGAAGCGAAGCTAAAAGCACTTCAGCAACTCGAAGCTGCGAAAACAGAGGCAAAAGAGGGGGAGGACGCCTTTGATGCCGAGACAACGAGGCAGGTAGAGGCCTTGAAAGAAGCAGCAAAACAAAAAGAGACACAGGCGGTAGAGTTGATACTCAAAGAGCTGTTCTAGTGTTTCGGAAAAGAAAGGAGGAATTTCCATATGTCAGTATTGCAGATGCAGCGAATCAGTATCTGCGCGATGAAAAAAGACCGTAAAGCAATACTGGAGGAGCTTCAGCGACTTGGCGTGATGGAAATCGAGACTTCCAGAATGCCTTCCGAAGGGCTGGAGAAAATGGATACGCTAGAAGACCGGCAGAAATTTGAGAAGCAGGCTTCCATACTGGATCAGGCGCTGGATGTGCTTCAGGAATATGCTCCGGAAAAGACTTCGATGCTTTCTTCTCTGGAAGGAAAAAAGCTCGTAGAACGAAAAATCTACCAAGATGTGGTAAGCAATCGGGAAAGCATTTTGGATACGGCACAACACATACTTCTGATGAAAAAGAAGGAAGCGGAAGCAAAAGCGGAGATCGTCAAGCTTCTGGCTCAGAAAGAAACGCTGCTCCCGTGGCTGTCCTTGTCTGTCCCGATGGATTACGAGGGAACAAAGAAGACAAAGGTATTTATCGGAAGTATCGGCAGTGTGATGACGCAGGAAGAAGTAATGGCGAAGATTGCGGAAGCAGCACCAGATCTTACTGCCTGTGACGTGGAGATCGTATCAGCAGATAAAGATCAGACTTGTCTTACCGCAGTCTGTCTGCGAACAGAAGCAGATCTTCTGGAAGAAGCGCTCCGGTCAGCAGGATTTTCCAGACCGGCGCAGACGATCACAGAAATCCCTGCAAAGGAAGTGGAGAAGATCGAGAAGAGAATCTCCGAAGCCGATAAAGAAATTGCAGATTTTGGAAAAGAGATCCAAGATCAGGCCGGGCATCGTGAAAATCTGAAGACCCTTTCTGATTATTATCGCACGAGGGCGCAGAGATACGAGGTGCTAGGGCAGGTACCTCAGACGAGAAATACATTTGTGATCAGCGGTTACATTGCAAAGAAAAATGCCGCCAAGCTTGCTGAAAAGCTTGACAGAGAGTACAGTCTCTCTGTGGAGATCGAAGACCTTCCGGAGGAAGAGGAGGCGCCTGTTCTTCTTGAAAATGGAAAGGCGACACGTTCTGTGGAAGGCGTACTGGAGTCGTTCGGACTTCCGGCCAAAGGAGAAGTGGATCCGACAAAGATTATGTTTGTCTTCTATGTATTTTTGTTTGGCCTGATGCTTTCGGATGCAGCGTACGGGCTCATCATTTTTGTAGCCTGTGCAGTACTTTTAAAAAAATACCCAAGAATGTCAGATGGAATGGCGAAATCGCTCCGCATGTTTATGTACTGCGGAATTTCCACACTGGTATGGGGAATCCTGTTCGGAGGATATTTTGGAGACGTCGTAAATGTCGTTTCAAGAGTGTTCTTTGGACATGAAGTAGGGATTCCGGCACTTTGGTTTGTGCCTCTCAATGATCCGATGAAACTTCTCATTTTCTCCATGCTGTTTGGTCTGATCCATCTTTTTACAGGGCTTGCAATCAAAGGATATATGTGCCTCAGAGACAAAAGGTACATGGACTTTTTCTGTGATGTCGTGCTGTGGTTCGCATTTTTGATCGGTTTGATCTTGATGCTGTTGCCAAGCAGTCTGTTTTATTCCATTTCACAGATGCACATCGTATTTCCGGCAGCGCTTGAGACATTCTCAAAGGTGCTGGCCATCGTAGGCGCGGTGGGACTGCTCCTGATGTCAGGAAGAAGCAGCAAAAATCCGGCGCTGCGCATCGCGCTTGGAGCGTATGACCTGTACAATATTACCGGATGGCTAAGCGACGTACTTTCCTATTCACGTCTGCTTGCCCTTGGCCTTGCAACCGGTGTTATCGCTTCCGTTGTAAACCAGATGGGCAGTATGGCCGGAAAAGGGGTATTTGGAGCGATCGTATTTATTATCGTATTTATTATTGGGCATATATTCAATATTGCAATCAACTTGCTTGGGGCATATGTTCATACAAACCGTCTTCAGTACGTGGAATTCTTCGGAAAATTCTATGAAGGCGGGGGACGGGCATTCAATCCGTTCAAAGCAAACACAAAGTATGTAGATGTTAAGGAGGAAACAAAATAATGAGTGAATTAGGAATTGTTTATGCATTACTTGGTGCGGCAGCGGCGGTACTTCTTGCGGGAACCGGATCCGCTATCGGCGTAGGGATTGCCGGTCAGGCAGCTTCAGGAGTAGTAACAGAAGATCCGAGCAAATTTGCGAAAGTATTGATCATGCAGCTGCTTCCTGGTACACAGGGAATTTACGGTCTGCTTGTTGGATTTATCACATTGTCAAAAATCGGCCTGCTTGGCGGCGGTGCGGCAGACATCGATGTGAAAACAGGACTCATGATCCTTGCAGCATGTCTTCCGATCGGTATCGTAGGACTTCTTTCCGCGATTTCACAGGGAAAAACATCCGCAGCAGCTATCGGTATCGTTGCAAAAAAACCAGAACAGTTTGGTAAAGCAATGCTTTTCCCGGCAATGGTTGAAACATACGCGATCCTTGCACTTTTGATTTCTATTCTGGCTGTAACAGCAATTCAGGTTTAATGGGAATCTGGAAAAAGAACGAAAATCTAAAAAGTAAAGGAGAGCTTAAGAATGACTGGATTGGATAAAATGATCAGCCAGATTCTGGAAGAAGCGAACGCCGCAGCATCAAAGAAAGAGGCGGATGCAAAGGCAAACGCGGAAGCAATCCTTGCGGAAGCAAAGAAAGAGGCAGATGGACTGAAAGCCGCAATGGAAGAAAAGTCGGAGAAAGAAGTGACGGCATATAAAAGCCGGGCAAAATCTTCCGACGAACAAAAACGGCGCACAGCCCTCCTTCTGGCTAAACAGGAAATCATTTCGGGTATGATCGATACGGCGTATGAAAAATTCTGCTCTATGGAGCCGGATATCTATTTTGAAACGATCGTAAAAATGGTTGAGAAGTTCGCACTTCCGGAAGAAGGAGAGATACTGTTTTCTCCGAAAGATCTGGAACGGATGCCGGAGGATGTTCCGGCAAGGATTACCCGCGCTGCGAAAGACAGAGGCGGAAATCTTTCCATCTCCAAAGAGACGAGAGAGATGGACGGCGGATTTGTTCTTGTATACGGAGGAATCGAGGAGAACTGTACATTCAAGGCAATCTTTGATTCCAGAAAGGACGATCTGCAGGATCAGGTACACAGATTATTATTTTTATAAAACGGCGCAATTCCGCGAAAAGGAGGATTTAACCAATGGCAAAAAATCAATATACCTATGCGGTTGCGCGGATCAGAGCAATGGAGGTATCCCTGTTTTCCCAGGCAGTGATCGATCAGCTTCTCGCCTGCAAAGATGAGAAGCAGTGCATTTCTCTTCTGCAGGAAAAAGGATGGGGAAATGCGGATACTCCGGCTGATGCAGAAGCAATATTGACATGTGAACGGGAAAAGACGTGGAAGGAAGTCAAAGGACTTGTGGATGATATGTCGGTTTTTGATGTGGTGTCTTACCCGGACCTTTTCCACAATCTGAAGGCTGCGATCAAGGTGGCCGCCACGGGGGAAGAAAGTTCGGACATCTTTATAAGCGACACAAAGATCCCGGCGGAGGAAATGTTGGAGATCGTGAAGAATAAAGAGTTCTCAAGACTTCCGGACTATATGGCAAACGCGGCGGAAGAAGCATATGAAGCACTGCTCCACACACACGATGGACAACTTTGCGACATCATCATCGACAGGGCTGCGCTTCTCGCAATCTATGCGGCCGGCAGGAAGGCGAAAGATGCGATCATCCGCGACTACGCGGAGTCCACGGTGGCAGTCGCAGATATTAAAATCGCGGTACGTTCACAGAAGACCGCAAAGAGTTTGGAATTTATGAAAAGAGCGATGGCAGAGTGCGACAGCATCAGCGTAGATGCACTTTGCAAAGCGGCTTTGAACGGGATGGATGCCATCCAGGAGTACCTGGAAGGGACAGCTTACAAAGGCGGGGCAGAAGCGCTCAGAGAATCCACATCGGCATTTGAGTGTTGGTGTGACAACCGGATCATTGAAACCATCAAGCCGCAGCTTTACAATCCGTTTACGATCGGGCCGATTGTGGCCTATGTGCTCGCACGGGAAAATGAAATCAAGACGGTAAGAATCATTCTCACCGGAAAGCAGAATGCGTTTCCGGATGACTCTATCCGGGAAAGGGTAAGGGAGATGTATGTATAAGATAGCAGTTTTGGGCGATTATGACAGTATCTATGGTTTTGCCGCCCTGGGGCTTGATACGTATCCTGTAAAGAACCCGGAGGAGGCGAAAGAGACTTTTTTAAGGCTTGCGGAGGAAAAGGCAGGTATTATCTACATTACCGAGGCCTGCGCAGCCGTTCTGAAACATGAGATAGACAGATATAAAGAGCAACTTGTCCCGGCTGTAATTCAGATTCCTGGAGTGAATGGGAATACGGGTGCAGGTATCGATGGCGTAAAGAAGTCTGTGGAACAGGCAGTCGGCTCCGATATTCTGTTTGGTGATAATTAGGAAAGCAGGTGATTGTCGAAATGAGTAAGGGAATGATAAAGAAGGTGGCAGGGCCGCTGGTTATCGCTGAAGGAATGCGTGACGCCAACATGTTCGACGTGGTTCGTGTAAGCGATCAGCGACTTATCGGCGAGATCATCGAGATCCATGGCGATGAAGCCTCTGTTCAGGTATACGAGGAGACATCCGGACTGAAACCGGGCGAACCGGTCGAATCCATGGAAGTGCCGATGTCTGTAGAACTGGGGCCTGGCCTTATCGCAAGTATCTATGACGGTATCCAGAGACCACTGGACGATATTATGAAAGTGACGGGGGGAAACAGCCTGAAGAGAGGTGTAGAAGTACCGTCCTTAAAGAGAGATAAAAAGTGGAAGTTTGTTCCGACAGCAAAAGTTGGAGAAGAAGTAAGCGGAGGAGATGTGCTGGGAACAGTACAGGAGACCATCGTCGTACAGCAGAAGATCATGGTACCTCCGAATATGAAAGGTACGATCAAAGAGATCAGAGAAGGGGAATTTACGGTAGAGGAAGTTGTGGCAGTCTTGTCTACACCAGAGGGCGACAAAGAGCTTACAATGATGCAGAAATGGCCGGTTCGTAAAGGACGTCCGTATCTGAAAAAACTTCCTCCGAAAATGCCGCTTATTACAGGACAGCGTGTAATCGACACATTCTTCCCGATCGCAAGAGGCGGCGTGGCAGCCGTACCGGGACCATTTGGAAGCGGTAAGACCGTTATCCAGCACCAGCTGGCAAAATGGGCGGAAGCGGACATCGTAGTCTACATTGGATGCGGAGAACGTGGAAATGAGATGACAGACGTTCTGAACGAATTCCCGGAACTGAAAGACCCGAAGACTGGCGAGTCTCTGATGGAGCGTACCGTATTGATCGCGAATACGTCAGATATGCCGGTTGCTGCCCGTGAGGCGTCAATCTACACAGGTATTACCATCGCAGAGTATTTCCGCGATATGGGATATTCCGTAGCGCTCATGGCAGACTCAACATCCCGCTGGGCCGAAGCACTCCGTGAGATGTCCGGACGTCTGGAAGAAATGCCAGGAGAAGAAGGATATCCTGCATACCTTGGAAGCCGTCTTGCACAGTTCTACGAACGTGCCGGACAGGTTGTGTCACTTGGAAAAGATCAAAGACAGGGAGCTCTGTCTGTAATCGGTGCGGTATCCCCTCCGGGCGGAGATATTTCTGAACCGGTATCCCAGGCAACACTCCGTATCGTAAAAGTATTCTGGGGACTGGACTCCAACCTTGCATACAAGAGACACTTCCCGGCTATCAACTGGCTGACAAGTTATTCTCTGTATCTGCAGGATATGGAAAAATGGTTCAATGAAGAAGTGGCGGAAGACTGGATGGAAAACCGTCAGAAGATGATGGGACTTCTTCAGGATGAGGCAGAACTTGACGAGATCGTAAAGATGGTAGGTATGGACGCACTGTCCCCGTCAGACCGTCTGAAGATGGAAGCGGCACGTTCTATCCGTGAAGACTTCCTGCATCAGAACTCCTTCCATGAAGTAGATACGTACTCTTCTCTGAAGAAACAGTACCTCCTCATGAAATTGGTAATTGCCTTTTATGAAGATTCCGCAAAGGCACTGTCTGAGGGAGCATCTATGAACAAGCTTATCAATATGGCAGTTCGTGAAAAGATCGGACGTTTCAAATATACATTAGAAGAAAATCTGGATGAAGAATACAAGAAAGTAACCGAGGAACTTCGCGCAGAGATAGCGGACACATTTGGAAAGGAGGACTTCTAGAATGCCAAAAGAATATAGAACCATACAGGAAGTTGCCGGACCGTTGATGCTGGTCCGCGGCGTAGAAGATGTAGCGTATGACGAACTTGGAGAGATCGAACTTGCAAACGGCGAGACACGCCGATGCAAGGTATTGGAGATCAACGGGAAAGATGCCCTTGTTCAGCTGTTTGAAAGCGCGACTGGCATCAACCTTTCCAACAGTAAAGTAAGATTTCTTGGACGGAGTATGGAGCTTGGAGTGTCCGAAGATATGTTGGGCCGTGTATTTGATGGCCTGGGCCGCCCGATTGATGACGGACCGGAAATCCTTCCGGAGGAAAGGCTGGATGTAAACGGACTTCCGATGAATCCGGCGGCAAGAAGTTATCCGGAAGAATTCATTCAGACAGGTGTTTCCGCTATCGACGGACTGAATACACTGGTTCGTGGACAGAAACTTCCGATTTTCTCCGCGTCCGGTCTTCCTCATGCGCAGCTTGCAGCGCAGATTGCAAGGCAGGCAAAGGTAAGAGGTACAGATGAACCGTTCGCCGTTGTATTTGCGGCAATGGGTATCACATTCGAGGAATCCAACTATTTCATAGAGAGTTTCCGTGAAACAGGAGCCATCGACCGTACCGTACTTTTCATCAACCTGGCAAATGACCCGGCCATCGAACGTATTTCCACGCCGAAGATGGCTCTGACCGCAGCAGAGTATCTGGCATTTGAAAAGAATATGCACGTACTTGTCATTCTGACAGATATCACGAACTACGCGGATGCGCTCCGTGAAGTGTCAGCAGCACGTAAGGAAGTCCCTGGACGCCGCGGATATCCTGGATATATGTACACAGACCTTGCATCTATGTATGAAAGAGCAGGGCGACAGAACGGAAAGAGCGGAAGTATCACGATGATCCCAATCTTAACTATGCCGGAAGAAGACAAGACACATCCAATTCCGGACTTGACAGGATATATCACAGAAGGACAGATCATCTTAAGCCGTGATCTCTACAGAAAAGGAGTGCAGCCACCGATCGACGTACTGCCTTCCCTGTCCCGTCTGAAAGACAAAGGTATCGGAGAAGGAAAGACAAGGGCGGACCATTCCAATACGATGAACCAGCTTTTCGCAGCATATGCGCGAGGAAAAGAAGCGAAAGAACTCATGGTCATCCTGGGAGAAGCAGCACTCACAGAGATCGACCTGATCTACGCAAAATTTGCGGATGCATTTGAAAAAGAATATGTATCTCAGGGATATGAGACAGATCGCTCTATCGAGGAGACGCTGGAGATTGGATGGAAACTGCTCTCCATTCTTCCGAGAAGTGAGCTGAAACGTATCGATGATAAATATCTGGATATGTACTATGGCAAATAGAAATGGGGGTGAACTGGCTTGGCATCTAAACAGGTAACACCTACCCGTATGGAGCTCACAAGGCTGAAAAAGAAATTGGTCACTGCGACCAGAGGCCATAAGCTTTTGAAAGATAAGCGAGACGAACTGATGCGCCAGTTCCTTGATCTTGTAAGGGAGAATATGGCACTCAGAGAAAAGGTCGAAGCCGGCATTAAGGCGGCAAACAGAAACTTTGTCATCGCAAAAGCCGGCATGTCACAGGCTGCTTTAAGGACGGCTCTGATGGCGCCAAAGCAGGCTGTAGATCTTTCGATGACACAGAAGAATGTCATGAGTGTAGATATCCCTGTCTTTGATACGAAGACAAGGACGGCGGACGCGAACGATATTTATTCCTATGGATTTGCATTTACGTCCAGTGACCTGGACGGCGCAGTAAAGTCTCTGGCAGATATCCTGCCGGATATGCTGAAGCTTGCAGAGACAGAAAAAGCATGCCAGCTTATGGCAGCAGAGATCGAGAAGACCAGGCGCCGTGTAAATGCGCTGGAGCACGTCATTATTCCGGAGACACAGGAAAATATCAAGTACATCACGATGAAACTGGATGAGAATGAACGGAGTTCTCAGATTCGTCTGATGAAAGTAAAAGATATGATGTTGGAGGAAGCACATCATTACAAAGAACGAGAAGCTTACTAAAAATGAAATATGGTAAGATCAAATTCCCCGGGATTGGCAGGTCCCGGGGAATTTTGTACTCTCTCTTCTGCTTCACACAATCCGTGCTTTCGCATATGGTAAAGTAGATGATATATGACGGGAAGTGTATAGATGATGGAACATAAACTACCTTATTATATGGCGTATCCGACAGACCTGAGAGATTTCGATGAGGAGAGAAGAGAACAGCGGGATGTAGATTACATGAAAAGTATGTACCCTGTCACGGCAAAGAGGCTCCTCCCTTATGTGGAAGAGGAGTGCGACCGGATGGAATATGAAGGAAGTATGATCTACGATGAGTACCCGGATCGACTCCAGCTTTACATGATGTCCGGAAGGATCTATGACCGGATGAAGGCGGAGGAAAAGCAGGAGGTAAGAGAAGAGATAGAACAGGAGATGAGCCAGGAAGCGGAGGAAGAGGAGCAGATGACGGCTCAAATGAGAAGGAACAGGAGAGGAAGAAAGGAAGATCCTTTGAGAGATATGATCGACGTGCTTTTATATCATGAAATCCTGCGCAGAAGATGTACACACAGGAGGAACTGCCGCCGATATTATTAAGAAAAAGGATAGGATTGCCGGGATCTGCGCAAAGGTGTGTCTTTACGCACAAATAAAAGCGTGATAAAATATAAGATAGAGAGAAATAAACGGAAAAGAGGAAAATGCATGAAGAAAAATCTGATTTTTATCGGAATGCCGGCTGTTGGAAAAAGCACAGTTGGTGTCGTGACAGCGAAGCGACTCGGTTATCAGTTTATTGATACAGATCTTCTGATCCAGGAAACGGAAGGAAAACTTTTGAAAGAGATCATCGAGGAGAGAGGACCAGACGGTTTTTTGGAAGTGGAAGAGCGCGTGAACTTATCAGTCAACCCTCAGAAGGCGGTCATTGCGCCGGGAGGAAGTGTTGTATACTGCGAAAAAGCTATGGAGCATTTCAGGAAGATTGGAACTGTGATCTATCTGCATGTCTCGTATACAGAGATTGAACAACGAATCCAAAATGCCAGAAACAGGGGAGTAGTCCTGAGGGATGGGCAGACGCTCCGGGATCTCTATAACGAGAGGACGCAGCTGTTTGAAAAATATGCGGATATTCGTATCAGCGAAGATGGACTTACGATGGATGAGACGGTTCAAAAGGTGCTGGATATCATTGGAAATTAGGGGAGAAAGGGCACACAGACCGCAAAGAACAAGAAAAAAAGTTTTACAAACCGCGATTTTGTGTTATACTAATCCGGTAAGGTATAGCCTTTGACGAATGATTAACAAAAGAAGCGTTTTGTAAATATAGATATGTAATGATTCGATTACAGATACCATTGGAATTAGTTGAGGTGTATTATGGAGCAATATATTATTAAGGGAGGAACTCCGCTTGTGGGAGAAGTTGTGATTGGCGGAGCTAAAAATGCTGCATTGGCTATTCTCGCCGCAGCGATCATGACGGATGAGACTGTTCACATTGATAATCTTCCGGATGTCAATGATATCAATGTTTTACTGGAAGCGATGGAAGGAATCGGCGCACAGATCAACAGAGTGGACCGCCATACGGTCCACATCAACGGGGGATCTGTCCATGATTTTAATATAGACTACGATTATATCAAGAAGATCAGGGCGTCCTATTACCTGTTAGGCGCACTGCTTGGAAAATACAGACATGCAGAGGTGGCGCTTCCGGGCGGCTGCAATATCGGAAGCCGTCCGATCGACCAGCATTTGAAAGGATTCCGGGCCCTTGGGGCAGAGGTGGACATCGAGCACGGAAAGATCATCGCTGATGCTCAGCATCTGACAGGAAGCCATATTTATTTTGACGTAGTGAGCGTGGGAGCGACTATCAACGTCATGATGGCAGCAGCTATGGCGGAAGGGACGACGATCCTGGAGAACGTGGCAAAAGAGCCGCATGTAGTTGATGTTGCCAACTTCCTGAACAGCATGGGAGCGAATATCCGCGGTGCAGGGACAGATGTCATCAAAATAAAAGGTGTGACCAGGCTGCATGGCGCTGAGTATTCTATTATTCCGGACCAGATCGAAGCCGGGACATTCATGTTTGGGGCAGCGGTAACGAAAGGGGACGTGACGGTATTAAACGTCATCCCGAAGCATTTGGAAGCAACGATCGCCAAACTGGTGGAAATCGGATGTGAAGTGGAGGAGTTCGACGATGCCGTGCGCGTGGTATCCAAAGGGAAACTTCATCACACACAGGTTAAGACACTGCCGTATCCGGGATTCCCGACTGATATGCAGCCGCAGATGGGCGTGGCACTTGCACTGTGCGAGGGAACAAGTACGATCACGGAAAGCATTTTCGAAAATCGGTTCAAATATCTCGATGAGCTCGCAAGGATGGGAGCCGTATCCAAGATCGAAGGGAATTCTGCCACTATCGAAGGAGTAAAAGGATTTTCAGGCGCAAGAGTGAGCGCGCCGGATTTAAGAGCAGGAGCAGCGCTTGTTCTTGCAGGTCTTGCCGCGGACGGCATCACGATCGTGGATGATATCGTCTATATCCAGAGAGGATATGAGCGGTTTGAAGAAAAACTCCGTGAGCTTGGGGCAGAAATCGAGAAGGTATCAAGCGAAAAGGAAATTCAGAAATTTAAGCTGAAAGTCGGCTAGAAGGAATTGAAAAATATGGAAAGACTATCCGGAACACCTCTGATGCACTGGAGAACATGAAACAGTTCTTGTGCATCAGGAAATCCGGGTTTCTTTTTGTATAGAAATCACTTGACAGACATTCCTTCAAGTGTTATGATTCCGTAGTGTAACAAACAAATATTTTATATTTTCTCTTATTCAGAGTGGTGGAGATACATAGGATCTGAGAAGCCACGGCAACCCCGGAGACGGAAGGTGCCAGCCTGAGCGAGTAATCGAACAATAAGAGGATTGATATATGATGTAATATAACAGTCCGCTTATGGTGGGCTTCTTTTTTTGCTTCGGACAATTTTTTTGAATCAAAAAAAGACCGCCAGGGAAACATGGAATGGATTAAAAGAGAAAAAAGAAAGGCAGGAAAAGATGGAAAAATTATTGTTTACTTCTGAATCCGTAACGGAAGGACATCCGGACAAAGTGTGCGATGCTATTTCCGATGCGATCCTTGACGCACTGATGGAACAGGACCCGATGAGCCGTGTAGCCTGTGAGACATGTACGACGACCGGACTTGTGATGGTTATGGGAGAGATCACGACAAGCGCGTATGTTGATATTCAGAAAATTGTCCGTGATACGGTAAGAGAGATCGGATACACAAGAGGAAAATTTGGATTTGACGCTGACACATGCGGCGTTCTCGTGGCAATTGATGAGCAGTCTTCCGATATCGCTATGGGCGTGGATAAGGCTCTGGAAGCGAAAGAACATAAAATGTCAGACGAAGAGATCGAAGCTATCGGAGCCGGGGATCAGGGAATGATGTTTGGCTACGCTACAAATGAGACAGAAGAATATATGCCTTACACGATCGCGCTGGCACATAAGCTGACAAAACAGCTTGCGAAAGTCAGAAAAGATGGAACACTTCCGTATCTCAGACCGGACGGAAAATCTCAGGTAACGGTAGAGTACGATGAGAATGGAAAGCCGTCCAGACTGGAAGCGGTAGTACTCTCTACGCAGCATGACCCGGCTGTCACACAGGAGCAGATTCATGAAGATATTCGCAAATATGTATTCGGTCCGGTTCTGGATGAAAAGATGATCGATGCGGACACGAAATTCTTTATCAACCCGACAGGGCGGTTTGTCATTGGCGGACCACACGGGGACAGCGGCCTGACAGGAAGAAAGATCATCGTGGACAGTTACGGCGGAATGGCACGTCACGGCGGCGGAGCATTCTCAGGAAAAGACTGTACGAAAGTAGACCGCTCCGGCGCGTATGCCGCACGTTACGTTGCAAAAAATATTGTGGCGGCAGGGCTTGCAGACAAGTGTGAGATCCAGCTTTCTTACGCTATCGGCGTGGCACAGCCGACATCTGTATGGGTAGATACGTTCGGTACAGGAAAGCTTTCCGACGAAAAACTGGTGGAAGTCATCCGCGAAAACTTTGACCTGAGACCGGCCGGAATCATCAAGATGCTGGACCTCAGACGTCCGATCTACAAACAGACAGCAGCGTACGGACACTTCGGACGCAACGACCTGGATCTTCCTTGGGAAAGATTGGACAAGGTGGAAACACTGCGCAGTTATTTATAAAAAGTTTA
The DNA here is from genome assembly GCF_047234585.1 of Sellimonas sp. Lineage (NCBI taxonomy): Bacteria > Bacillati > Bacillota > Clostridia > Lachnospirales > Lachnospiraceae > Sellimonas > Sellimonas sp. Next base: position 81,211 of record NZ_JBKSWG010000006.1, read on the forward strand.
GAAAAAATTGGGGGCGCTTGGGATGTAAGCGCTCCCTTTTCATGTTATACTGTATCTATGAATTGACGTTGGCAGAGAGGAAGTAAGAGTTTGAAGCTAAAGACAAGACTGATCATTTCATTTGTCGTCATCACGATCCTGCCTGCAGTGCTGGCAGGGCTTGTCGTATGGGGAGTGGCAAGATATCAGATCCATGTGATCGAGCAGACATACGGGCTTACCGGTGCTCAGTATCAGAAGTTTGAGCAATCCTTAAGTACGCTGAATCAGATTCCGGAAGTGCATGATTTCATTATCAGTATGTTTATCGGTGTGGTCCTTATCCTGGCACTTACGGCAATGCTTATGATTTTATGGATTTATGGAAGCCTGCTTCGGCCTATTGAGAAGATGGAGATTGCCGTTAAAAGCATTACGGAGGGAGAACTGGATTTTGAGCTTCATCCGGAAAAAGACGACGAGATCGGGCAGCTCTGCCAGGATATCGAGACGATGCGCAGACGGCTGAAGGAAAATGCCGAAGAAAAGCTGAAAAATGATAAGGAGAACAAAGAACTGATCAGCAATATTTCCCATGATCTTAAGACACCGATTACTGCTATCAAAGGATATGTGGAAGGAATCATGGACGGTGTGGCAGATACGCCGGAGAAGATGGAACGCTATATCAAAACCATCTACAATAAAGCAAATGAGATGAACACGCTGATCAATGAACTTACACTTTACACAAAGATCGATACAAACCGTATTCCGTACAATTTCAGTCCCTTGTCGGTAAACGATTATTTTAATGACTGCGCGGACAACCTGGCGTCTGAACTGGAAAGCCAGGGAGTGGAATTTGGTTACTTTAATTACGTGGAGGGCGACGTAAAGATTATCGGAGATGCAGAGCAGCTCATGAGGGTAGTCAACAATATTATCAGCAACTCTCTGAAATATATGGATAAAGTGCGGCCGCGCATCAATCTCAGGGTAAAAGATGTAGGCGACTTTATCCAGGTGGAACTTGAGGATAACGGAAAGGGGATCGACGCGAGAGATCTGCCGTATATTTTTGACCGCTTTTACCGGACGGATGCTTCACGGAATTCTTCAAAAGGAGGAAGCGGGATCGGACTTTCCATCGTGAAGAAGATCATAGAAGAACACGGAGGAAAAATATGGGCCACAAGCAAGCCGGGCACCGGAACGGTCATGTATTTTGTAATCCGCAAATATCAGGAGGTACCTATTTATGAGTAAGATTTTTATAGTAGAAGACGAAGAAGCGATCGCGGAACTGGAGCGGGATTACTTGGAGCTGAGCGGCTTCGAAGTGGAGGTATCAAACGACGGAAATGCGGGACTGAAAAAAGCGCTGGAGGAAGATTTTGACTTGCTTATCCTGGATCTGATGCTTCCAGGAGTCGACGGATTTGAGATTTGCCGGAAAGTGCGGGACGCAAAGAACATGCCGATCATCATGGTTTCCGCAAAAAAGGATGATATCGATAAAATCCGTGGACTTGGCCTTGGGGCGGACGACTATATGACAAAACCATTCAGCCCGAGCGAGCTGGTAGCCAGGGTAAAGGCCCATCTGGCAAGGTATGAACGCCTCATCGGAAGCCATGCAGAGGAGAATAAGACAATTGAGATCCGAGGGCTGAAGATCGATACGACAGCGAGACGAGTATGGATCAACGGGGAGGAGAAGGCATTTACCACAAAGGAATTTGACCTGCTGGCATTTCTGGCGAGTCATCCAAACCATGTGTACACAAAGGATGAGCTTTTCAGTGAGATATGGGATATGGAGTCCATCGGCGATATCGCTACCGTGACAGTGCATATCAAAAAAATCCGGGAAAAGATCGAGTACGACACATCGAAACCACAATATATCGAAACCATCTGGGGAGTCGGATACCGGTTTAAAATGTAGCAAATCAAGACACTGTGCAAGGAAAGAACTGCGCAGTGTCTTTTTTCGGACATGTTCTTGCGCAAAAGAAGAGTCGTGGGTATAATACTAATAGTCAAAAGTAAAAGGCAAGAAAAGTAAGGGGTTTTATGAAATGAAAAGAAGAAAGAAAAGCAGAAGCGCGAGGGCAAAATGGATTTTTGGCATCAGCTGTATGGCGATATCTGCGGCGGTCATGGGAGGCATCATCTTTTTCAGCAAAGCGGGGAGAGACGAGATGGTGCCAGGTAACAGTCAAGAAGAAGAAAGCCAGATATCCGAAAAGCAGGGAGAAGACGAAAGTAATAACAAAATCCAGGAAAAGCTGGAAGATATGACTCTGGAAGAAAAAGTGGCACAGATGTTTATGGTCGCGCCGGATGCTCTGACAGGAGTGACGGGGACGATACAGGTTGGAGATATTACAAAAGAGGCCTATGAGGACAGGCCAGTAGGCGGCCTTATCATGATGGGGAATAATCTTGAAACGCCGGAGCAGACAAAGGAATGGAATGCTTCCATGATGGAGCTTAGCCAGGAGAAGACAGGACTTCCGCTTTTTCTGTCCGTGGATGAAGAAGGAGGGACGGTGTCCCGGATCTCAGGGAACGATGCGTTTGGAGTAGAAGATGTAGGAGATATGTCCGAGATCGGTAGGAAGGAAGACAAACAGAAGGCATACGATGCAGGTAAAACCATTGGGAGCTATCTAAAAGAGCTGGGATTTAATATGGACTTTGCGCCTTTGGCCGATGTGTGGACGAACCCGGAAAATACCATTGTGAGGGAGCGTTCCTTTGGTTCAGACCCGGAGCTTGTGGCCAAAATGGCGGCGGAAGAAATCAAAGGGCTTCACAGCCAGGACATCTACACAGTAACAAAGCACTTTCCGGGACATGGAGGCACATCGGAAGATTCCCATGAAGGTGCTGCTTATTCTGAGAGTACAGAAGAAGAGCTGGAGAAATGCGAGTTCCTTCCGTTTAAAGCTGCTATTGAAGAAGGAACGGAATTTATTATGGCAGGACATATTTCCTTGCCAAACGTACTGGATGACGATACCCCTGCATCATTGTCGAAAGAGATCATCACGGAGATGCTGAGGGAAAAACTTGGCTATGACGGCATTGTCATCACGGACGCCATGGATATGGGGGCAATTACCAGGAGCTATACTTCCGCAGAAGCGGCAGTCAAGGCAGTGCAGGCCGGAGCGGATGTCATCCTCATGCCGGAAGATTTTGAAGAAGCATATCAGGGGATCCTGTCCGCGGTAAGCAACGGGACGCTTCCGGAAGATCGGATTGATGAGTCGGTGGAGAGGATACTGGAAGTGAAGATGGCCAAGTAGAGTTTTTATTGAGAAGACACAGGAGAATATTTTATGATAACAAGCACATCAAATCAGAAAGTAAAACGGATTTTGAAGCTCCAGAAAAAGGCAAAGGCCAGAGCCCAGGAAGGGGTTTTTCTCGTGGAGGGGCTGCGCATGGTACGCGAAGTGCCGAGAAAAAGAGTAATAGAAGTCTATGCCTCCGAGTCGTTTTTAGAGAGACATGGAGATATCCTGGAGGGGCTAAAGCGCATCACGGAGGTCGTAAGCGACAAAGTCTTTGAGCATATGTCTGATACGAAGACGCCGCAGGGGGTGTTGGCGGTTGTGAAAAGACAAGAGTACCTTCTTGAAGAAATGCTCAAAGAGAAGGAAGGGAAAAAGCCCTTTCTCATCGTCCTTGACAATCTGCAGGATCCGGGGAATCTTGGGACTATTGTGCGGACAGCAGAAGGGGCAGGAGTGACCGGCATTATCCTGAGCAGGGAGAGTGTGGATTTCTATCAGCCAAAGACGATCCGCTCTACGATGGGATCCGTCTACCGGATGCCGGTTCTCTACGTTGAGGATCTGGAGGAGACCATTAAAAAGATGAAAGGCTGCGGTATTCATGTGTATGCAGCACATCTTGATGACAGCAGATATTATGATGAAGAAGATTATACGGAAGGAACTGCATTTCTGATCGGAAATGAAGGGAACGGTTTGCGGGGAGAGATCAGCGCGGCGGCCGACAGAAAGATCAAGATTCCGATGTATGGACAGGTAGAGTCGCTGAATGCAGCCATGGCGGCAGGGATTTTGATGTATGAGGCGTGCAGACAGAGAAGAAAATAAAAGAAGCAGGCAGAGGGCAGTGATTGTTTTCGAACCCTTTGTCTGCTTCTTTGATGTCAGAAAAGAAAATGTTCTTTTGAAAAATTGCCTCCGTGCGGAAAAAAGGAGGAGTGGAATGCCTCTGCTGCTTCTTTAGTATCGAGAAAAGGCTCTTCCAGTTCTACCATGCGCAAAAGACAGTGTTTCTGCGCAGACGTGAGCGGCAGCACTTCGTGCCAGGGCTTTTTACGGTCCCCCTTGTATCCTGAACACAGAAGATACAAAAGCACATTCCCAACATATGGGAAGTCTAAAGAAGGGAGGAAACCACCTTCAGGATCTGTGTAGCGTGCCAGCCCGAAATCCAGCAGACTGATATGTTCGCCGTCATCCGTGATATTGGCGATGCTGATATCACGGTGCACGACGCTTCGGCTGTGAATATAGATCAGGATATCGAAAAGCTGGGAGCCGATCCGGAAGATTTCAGAGTCTGAAAACACCTTGTGGTCCCTGAAAAGCCAGTGTTTCAGTGTCTTTCCCTTTTTGTATTCCAGAACAAAGAAATATCCGCTGGGGCTGTTGATGATCCCGCACAAGGCAGGGACCGCAGGGTGGGAAAGCCCGGACAGGATCACGGCCTCATGCCGATGGTCATCAGGATACTTTTTATGCTGGCGGGGGCGGAACCGTTTCAGGACAAACTGCTGTCCCTCTGTGTTTTCTGCCAGATAACAGACGCCGTACCGCCCTCCTCCAAGCCGGGAAAGGATGTGGTATCCGGCCGGATCATGACGAAACCACATTACCGTCTTGGTGTACCGCACTCAGGGCAGAATTTTGCGTTAGGCGGAAGCGGTTTGCCGCAGTTTTGACAGAAGGCCGCAGTGTTGATCGGGGCTCCGCAGGACAGGCAAAATTTGGAGCCTGCCGGGACAGAAGCGCCGCACTTAGAACAGACGGCGGAAGATGCTGAATACGGCTGCTGCAGATTCTGAGGGTAGCCTTGCTGAGGAGGCACGTTCGGATAGCCTACCTGCGGTGGGATATTTGGATGGTATCCTCCCTGATACTGCCCCTTTCTGCGGCGACGGTCAGAACTGGAGGAGCCTCGGAACACACCGAACAGTCCTCCGTTTTGAAAGAAATCAACAGCTTGATTTGGATTTGGTTTGCGTCCGCTGCTGCTGGAATGCGAAAAGAAATTGAACATAAATAAGACCTCCTTTAGCCTGAATTGTTAATGGAAAGTTGCTCTTATTATATAATATTCGGAAAATAGAGGTCAAGAGGAAGCTGTTTTGGCAGGGGGAATTTTATGTGGTATACTAAGAAATAAGAAAAAAAGAAAATAAAAGGAAGGTAGTATGGGATTGATATATGAAATACCGGAGACATTCTGGACGTTGTTCCGGTCGCCAAATCGGGATATCTACATAGAAGCGCTTCTGAGGATCAATGACGAGTACCAGTATAATAATTATTTTCTCAGCCGGGAACTTTGCCTGGAGATATTAAATGATATGTATGAGGGAAAGAAGATTGATTTTGAAAAAGAGGAGGCGGACGAGGAGCCGGAAATTTTTGACACGACGGCATCCCGTGTGCTGACTTGGCTTTTGCGGGCGCAGTGGCTGAAGAAACTGGAAGATTTTGGGAGTATGGTTACGAATATTGTGATTCCCGATTATGCATCTGTTTTCATCGAGGCCTTTGAGCGTCTGAACAGTGACGAGGAGGAGACAGAAATCTATATCCAAAATGTGTATGCGGCATTGTTCTCATTTCAAAATGATAAAAGGAACAGCATTGCCATGCTGAGGACGGCTCTTGTGAATACGAAGAAGTTAAATAAAGCTCTTCAGGATATGCTGCACAACATGGATCGCTTTTTCGGGCGGCTTTTAAACCAGCAGTCGTACGCAGATCTTCTTAGGGAACATCTGGAAGGATATGTGGAAGAGATTGTAAAAAAGAAGTACCATATCCTGAAGACAAGCGACAATTTCTATCTGTATAAGAGCGATATCAAGGCCTTTCTCAGGAAGATGAGGGAGGAGGACGAGTGGGTCGAAACTCTCGGAACAGAGGGGATGGAGATCCTGGATCAGATAGAACGGGGATTTGATGACATTGAACACCGGATTTTCAATATGGATAAGGAACACATCAAATATGTGAGGGCTACTGTTATGCGGCTTACATACCTTCTCAGGGGAGAATCCGACACGAAAGGGCTTGTGGCAAAGCTTTTGAACCGGATTGGGCAGGAGGACGATACGGGACCGCTGCTTAAAAAGGCCGCCGCGAAGATGAACTTTTCAAAGTTTGACATTCTGTCTGAGAAGTCTCTGTACAAAAGGAGAAAAGGAAAGAAAGATTTTATAAGCCAGATGGCAAGAGAAGAGGAAGAAGAGAAGGAACTGTCCAGGGAGGATGTACTGCTTTTGAATCGAATTCAGACACGGTATACCAAACAGGAGATTGAGACGTTTATAGAGGATCATATGAAAGATGAAAAGATGGATCTTCGTGATGTCTCCATCCAAAGTGAAGGAGAGTTTGAAAAACTGATCCTGGCATATGACCTGTGTACGAGAAAGAATAGTAAATACCAAGTCATCACAGAGGACGCCGGCATCAAGGAAGACGGGAATTACCGTTATCCGGAGTTGGTAATCGTAAGGAGGGAACCATGATAGAATATTTTGACCTTCTGTCGGAAGAGGAACAGGCAGATTTGACTGAGATCATTCAGCTTTTTTACCGGCAGACGTTTCTTTTGGAACATAAGTATGATAAAAAAACCGAGCGGTATCAGTACAACAAAGAGTACCGGACAGCCCTCAAGCACAAAGAATTTCTGAAGGCATATTTTGGTATCGCAGGGATAGAGCTTTCAGAGAATGTCCACATGGGAATTCTCTACATTCAGGGAGAGACTCTTTGGGGAGAAAAACTTCCGAGACTTGCCACCATCTATATGCTTGTACTGAAGCTTCTGTACGACGAACAGATGGAGGAAGCGTCCAGCAGTATGCAGATTGTCACGACTCTCGGGGCGGTCAATGCCAGGGCGGGAAGCTTCCATGTTCTCCGGTCCATGCCGTCTCCGACGGAGATGCGCCGTGCTGTCGCATTTCTGAAAAAATATCAGGTCATCGAGCCGATGGACGTTCTGGAAGAATTGAACGAAGATACAAGAATGATCATCTATCCGTCAGTCAATGTGGTGCTGATGGGGGATGATATACGGGAACTACTGAAAACATTTGATGAGGAGGAAGAACGTGGAGAAGAAGCAGCCATTCAAAGCACTATCGAGGATTTGTCTGAATAACTGGCATTATATCGACAAAAAAATTCTGACTTTCAGTGAAGGAATCAATTTTTTTACAGGACATTCCGGAAGCGGGAAATCCACAGTCATCGACGCCATGCAGATCGTTCTCTATGCAAATACCGATGGGAGGGGCTTTTTCAATAAGGCGGCGTCCGATGATTCTGACCGAAGCCTGATCGAATATCTGCGGGGGATGGTCAATATCAGTGACAACAATGAGTCCCAGTATCTCCGAAACCAGAATTTTTCCAGTACCATCGTACTGGAACTTACGGAGACGGATACGAGAGAAAAACAGTGCGTCGGTGTCGTTTTCGATGTAGAGACTTCTACCAACACAATCGGGAGATTATTCTTCTGGCACCGAGGGGGACTTCTCGAGAATGGATACCGAGGAGACGCAAGATGTCTGACGACAGGGGAAGTCCGGGAATACCTGCACCGAAACTTCCGGCCGGATTCGTATTACTGCGGTCCAAGCAACGAGCGGTTCCGCAGACAGCTGTATGATATTTATCTGGGAGGGCTGGATATCGAAAAATTTCCAAGGCTTTTCCGGAGAGCGATCCCATTTCGGATGAATATTCGGCTGGAAGATTTTGTGAAAGAATATATCTGCACGGAGAAGAAGATCGAGATCGAGGATATGCAGGAAAGCGTGATGCAGTACGGAAGGATGCGTGACAAAATCGAGGAGACGATGGAAGAAATTCGGGAGCTTGAGAAGATCAAGAAACAGTATGGCACGTTCCAGGAAGCGTACAAGGAGGAGAAGCGGGCGCTCTACTGTGCTGGAAAATTGGAGATTGAGGAACTCCGGCAGAAGATACGGGAGTATCAGGATAAAAATGCATCCTGTGAAGAGGAGGCTGAGAAGCTGAGACAGCAGAAAAGCAGGATGGATCAGGAAATCGAAGAGATCGCCGGACAGGTGGAAGACGTTGTAAAACGGATTGCCGGCACAGGGTACGATGCGCTGAAAAAGGAAGAAGAAAGTCTGGACGAGATGCTGGGACGTCTCTATGCAGGAAAAGAACAGTGGGAGCGGACCATGCATGCGCTGAAAGAGTGGAAAGATTTTGAGAGGACTCCGGACGCTATTCGCAGAGGGATACTTTGTCTTGAAAAAGGGGAAGATAAGGAAGAACAGATCCTGGAACTGAAAGAACGGTTTGTCGTTTTCAAAGAGGAATTGGAAGGAGAAAGACAGGATCTTTCAGCAAGGATGCGGGAGTACAGACAAAACCTGGAGAAGGTCCACGAAGATCTTTTGCAGATCCGGCAGGGAAAGAAGATGTATCCGAGGGAGCTTGAGGAGGCACGGTATGAGATCAGGAATGAACTTATGAAGCGGACAGGGAAGATCATCCCGGTACGGATTCTGGCAGATCTTATTACCGTAAAAGATGAGCGATGGCACAATGCCATAGAAGGGTATCTTGGAAACACGAAACAGCTTATCGTCGTCCCGCCGGAATATGTAAAGGATGCCATGGAAATTTATGGAAACATGGATCAAAAGAGGTATTGCCGGGTATCTGTCCTGGATACGGGAAAGATTCTGGGAGAAGAACATCCGATAAGAAAAGGTTCCCTTGCGGAGGAGACAAAGACGGAAGAAAACTATGTGCAGCAGTATTTGAATTTTCTGCTGGGAAATGTCATGAAATGTGAGAGCATCGAGGAATTGAAGGCATGTCGGATCGGAATTACCCCAGACTGTATGGTTTACCAGAGATACTGCCTTGGACGGATCCATCCGGATCAGTACACAAAGAAGGCATATATTGGAGAGGGAAGCCTGAAAAAACGCAGGAAAGAACTGGAACAGATGCGGATGGAACTGGAGGAGCAGCAGATTCCTCTCTCACAAGAGCTGAAAACCATCAGCGAAACGATAAAAAATCCGGAACTGGAACGTCCGCTGGAAGAATATCTCTCTATGATCCGGGACATCCATGGGATCAACGAGAAAGAAGAACGAAAGAAAGCGCTTCAGGAACAGATGAGACAACTGAAAGAACAAAATCTCTCCGGTATGGAAGAAGAAAAGCGCAGACTTCAGGAGGAAGAGGCAAGAAAGAAGGAGCAGGAAAAAACTGTCGAGAAAGCCATCTGGGCAAAAGAAGAAAGTATACGAAAATATCAGGAAATGCTTCTGTCTCTCCACGCAGAACTTCTCGAAAAAGAGAATACCCTTTCCAAGAGCAAAGATGGGGAGGAAGCCTACGCCCAGTTTATGTCCGGAAGGACGAGCACCAACTATGAATATCTGAAAAGCCAGTGCTACCGTGAGATTTCCGGTATTCAGAGAAAAAAAGAGGAAGAATACACGGCACTCATTGACGTGCGAAGCGCTTATATCCGCCGTTACCCGAACCGCACATTTTCCACGGGGGATAGAGAAAATACAGATTACGATCAGCTGCTCGACAAACTCAGATGCGGAAATCTGGAAGAATATGAAACCCTTGCAAACGAGCAGGCCAGAATGGCCATCATGCATTTCAAAGAAGATTTTGTCTATAAAATCCGGAGCGCCATCAAGGAGGCTTACCAGAATCAGGAAGAGCTGAACCGTATTATCAGCAAACTGGATTTCGGAAAAGACAAGTATCGGTTTGTGATCACAAAAAATAAAGGGGCGGACGGCAGATTTTATGGTATGTTCATGTCAGATACACTGGACATCAATCCGATGAAGCTGTCAGATACGATGGAACATCAGATGGATCTTTTTACGATGGAACACGAGGAAGAGTATGGGGATCTCATGAACGAACTGATTTCCATTTTTATTCCACCGGAACACGCAACAAGGGAAGAACTTGAGGAAGCGAGAAGGAATATGGAAAAATATGCGGATTACCGCACGTATCTGTCTTTTGATATGCAGCAGATCGTCAAAGGGGAGAAGATCGGACTTGGGAAAATGATCCGGAAAAACTCCGGAGGAGAAGGACAAAACCCGCTCTACATTGCCCTTCTTGCAAGTTTTGCCCAGATTTACCGAGTTAATGTAAAGACGAAGGTAAGAAGGCCATCCACTTTGCGTCTTGTCGTTCTTGACGAAGCGTTTTCCAAAATGGATGCGGAAAAAGTTGCAAGCTGTATTGCGCTGATCCGGGGACTTGGATTCCAGGCTATCATAAGCGCCACAAACGATAAAATACAAAACTACCTGGAAAATGTGGACAAGACGTTTGTCTACGCAAACCCGGATAAAAAGCATATCTCCATACAGGGGTTTGAAAAAGTGGAGTTTGGACAATTAAAAACAGAAAACAGGATAGAATAAACAGTAGATTTTTCCAAAAAAATAATGTATAATTTAAAACAATAATGATAATTTTTATCAAAATTATAGGAGGTGCGTGTATGAAAGCGCTGGAACTAAGGAAGAATTTTTACTGGACTGGAATTGTCGACGCTGACCTGCGTGTGTTTGACATTATCATGTACACGGAATTTGGGACAACGTACAATTCCTACGTCATGAAAGCAGGGGACAAGACCATCTTGTTTGAGACGGCCAAAGAGAAGTGGTTTGATGAATATCTGGAAAAAGTAAAAGAAGTAACGGATGTTGAAAAGATTGATTATCTGATAGTAGAGCACACGGAGCCAGACCATGCGGGAAGCGTGGAGCGGCTTCTGGATCTGAATCCGGGGATGAAGATCATCGGAACAGGATGCGCCCTGGGATTTCTAAAAGAGATCGTCAACAGAGATTTTACGGGAATTCCGGCAAAAGACAACATGAGGATGCAGATCGGGGATAAGACACTCCGTTTCCTCTTTGTACCGAATCTTCACTGGCCGGATACGATGTATACGTATATCGAGGAAGAGCAGATCCTCGTGACATGCGATTCTTTCGGTTCCCACTACGGATTTGAAGATGTACTTTTAAGCAAGGTCACAGATCATGAAGGATATATGCGCGCCACAAAATACTACTTTGACAATATCATCGGTCCGTTTAAGCCGTTTATGCTGAAGGCTCTGGAGAAGATAAGACCTCTTGACATTACGATGATCTGCACGGGACATGGCCCGGTAATTGATGATAAAATTGATTTTATCATGAATACGTATGAGGAATGGTCCACGGTTGTGAATCCAAATCCGCGCAAGACGGTTATCATCCCGTATGTAAGCGCCTACGGATACACGAAAATGCTGTCTGAGAAGATCGCAGAAGGAATCCGTGCAAGCGGAGATATTGATGTGCGTTCCTATGATATGGTAGAGGCTGATCAGGCAAAGGTGCTGGAGGAGCTTGGATTTGCAGACGGCATTCTCTTCGGATCTCCGACCATCGTAGGCGAAGCACTAAAACCGATCTGGGATCTGACAACATCCATTTTTGCGGGGACTCACGGCGGAAAGCTGGCAAGCGCCTTCGGAAGCTACGGATGGAGCGGCGAGGCTGTGCCGCACCTGATCACACGGCTCAAACAGCTGCGCATGAAAGTGACAGAAGGATTCCGCGTACGATTTAAACCCAATGAAAATCAGCTTCAGGATGCCTTCGATTATGGATTTAATTTTGGCTGTCTTCTTCAGGAAAAGGAAAATCCGAAGAAAACAACAGGAAGCCGCAAGCTCGTGAAATGTCTTGTGTGCGGAGAAATCTTTGACTCTTCTATCGATATCTGCCCGGTATGCGGCGTCGGAAGAGAAAACTTTGTGGAAGTGGAGGCAGAAGAAACCAATTTCTCCAACGATACCAACCATTTCTATGTGATCTTAGGAAACGGGGCGGCCGGTCATAACGCGGCGCAGGCGATCCGGGAAAGGGACAAGACAGGAACGATTGTCATGATTTCCAATGAGCCGTACCGGACATACAACAGGCCGATGCTTACAAAATCAATTATGGCAGATCTGAACGAAGAACAGATTGCGGTAGAAAGTGCATCCTGGTATGAAGAAAACCGAGTATACCAGATTCTGGGGCATGAGGTAACCAAAATTGATACAGAAGCAAAAGAAGTTGTTCTGGATGATGGAACCAAGTACCATTATACAAAACTGATCTATGCACTTGGAGCAGAATGCTTCATCCCTCCAATTGAAGGAGCCGCACAAGAAGGCGTCATCGCAATCCGCAGACTGGAAGATACGAAAAAAGTATCCGAACGTCTCAAACATACGAAACACGCCGTCGTTATCGGAGGCGGAGTGCTGGGACTGGAAGCAGCGTGGGAACTCAAAAAAGCAAAATGTGAAGTGACCGTTCTCGAATTGGCCCCGGTACTGATGGGCAGACAGCTGGACAAAGAAGCAGGAGAAATGCTGAAAATGATCAGCGAGGCACAAGGAATTCAGATCCAGACCGGAGTACAGATCGAAGCCATCGAAGGAGATGGGACGGCTACGGCAGTAAGACTTGGAGACGGGACAGTAATCCCGGCAGAGCTGGTCATCATTTCCTGTGGAGTAAGGGCAAATACGGCACTTGCAAAAGCGGCAGGAATTGAGACTAACCGGGCTGTCATTGTCAATGAAAAAATGCAGACAAATATTACAGACATCTACGCATGCGGCGACTGCGCAGAATATCAGGAAATCAATTACGCTATCTGGCCACAGGCAGTAGAAGAAGGAAAAACTGCAGGAGCACAGGCTGCAGGAGAAAATATCACATATGAACACGTGCCGGCAGCACTCAGCTTCCACGGCATGAACACCGCACTCTTTGCGGCCGGAGATACAGGAAAAAATCCAAATCTCATATACAAAACAGCCGAATTCAAAGATTCCGGGAAAAAACAATACCAAAAATATTACTTCCTCAACAACAGACTGTGCGGAGTCATCCTCATCGGCGATACAAGCAGAATGGCAGAAATGACAGAAGCACTGGAAAAACACAAGCTGTATAAAGATGTAATCAAATAGCAGAACAGGTTAGTGGTACAAAAAATTGATTCGGGGACGTGTTCCGATGCATCGGAACACGTCCCCGAATCTTTTACGAATCTTTTATATGATTCTTTCACTGGTTTTCAAAAAATAGCAAGATTTCTAAAAATGAAAGCAATATGCAAATTGACTGTTTGTATATTTTTTTGTAAGCTTGGTATAGCAATTTTAGTGATGTTGAACATGTAAAGAGAGGAGAATGACCGTGAAAGAGTGTACGAGCGGAAGAGTTACAATACCTACAGATGTCGATGTTGTTCCTGAGACATTGGAATTGGTTAAGCGTTGGGGGGCGGATGCGATCCGTGACTGTGACGGTACTGATTATCCGGAAGAGTTGAGGGACGTAGATGCCAAGGTTTATTCTACATATTATACGACGAGGAAGGATAATGCCTGGGCGAAAGCGAATCCGGATGAGATCCAGCAGATGTATATCATGACTCCTTTCTACACTGCGGTGGAGAGCGAGCTGTCTATCCATCTGATGAACCATCTGTATCCGGATATGCTGAAGGTAAATGATCATGATGATATTAAAAGATGGTGGGAAGTGATCGATCGTACGACAGGGGAAGTTGTTCCTGTCGGTAAGTGGAGCTATAATGCTGAAACAGGCGATGTGACGATCCACAATGCGAAGGAATTTCACGATTATACGGTAAGTTTTCTTGCATATATCATGTGGGATCCGGTGCATATGTATAATGCAGTGACAAACGGATGGACAAATTTTGAAAAGCAGATCACTTTCGATGTGCGCCAGCCGAAGACGCACAAATATTCTATGGAGCGTCTGCGCAAATATATTGCAGACAATCCGCATATCGACGTGATCCGTTATACGACATTTTTCCACCAGTTCACACTGATTTTTGATGAGTTGGCGAGAGAAAAATATGTAGACTGGTACGGATACTCTGCATCTGTAAGTCCATATATCCTGGAGCAGTTTGAGGAAGAAGTGGGGTACAAGTTCCGTCCGGAATATATTATCGATCAGGGGTATATGAACAATACATACCGTATCCCATCTAAGGAATTCCAGGATTTCCAGGCTTTCCAGAGAAGAGAAGTGGCCAAGCTTGCAAAAGAGATGGTGGATATCACGCATGAGTGCGGTAAAGAAGCCATGATGTTCCTTGGCGATCACTGGATCGGAATGGAGCCATTCATGGATGAATTCAAGAGCATCGGACTTGACGCGGTAGTTGGAAGTGTGGGCAACGGCTGCACACTCAGGCTGATCAGCGACATTGAAGGCGTAAAATACACAGAGGGAAGATTCCTTCCGTATTTCTTCCCGGATACGTTCCACGAAGGCGGGGATCCGGTCAAGGAGGCAAAGGTCAACTGGGTAACGGCAAGACGTGCCATCTTAAGAAAACCGATCGACCGTATCGGATACGGCGGTTACCTGAAACTTGCAATGGAATTCCCGGAATTTATCGATTATGTGGAAAGTGTATGTAAAGAGTTCCGTACGTTATACGACAATATCAAAGGAACCACACCGTACTGCATCAAAAAAGTCGCAGTGCTCAACTGCTGGGGTAAAATGCGCGCGTGGGGAAATCATATGGTACACCATGCGATCTACTACAAACAGAACTACTCTTACGCAGGTGTCATCGAGGCACTCAGCGGTGCTCCGTTTGATGTGAAATTTATAAGCTTTGACGATATCCGCAAAAATCCGGCGATTCTGGATGACATCGATGTGATCCTGAATGTGGGGGATGCGGACACAGCATACACAGGCGGAGACAACTGGACAGACGAGAAGATTGTCACAGCCATCAAGAAGTTCGTGTACAATGGCGGCGGTTTTATCGGAGTAGGCGAACCGGCAGCTCATCAGTACGAAGGACATTTCTTCCAGCTTGCGACCATCATGGGTGTGGAAAAAGAGACTGGATTCACATTAAATGTGGACAAGTACAACTGGGATGAACACGATCACTTTATCAAAGAAGACTGTACAAAGGACATTGATTTTGGCGAAGGAAAGAAAAATATCTATGCCCTTGACGGAGCTCAGATCCTTGTTCAAAGAGATCAGGAAGTACAGCTGGCTGTCAACGAGTTCGGAAAAGGACGCTGTGTATATATCAGCGGTCTCCCGTACAGTTTTGAAAACAGCCGTATTCTGTACCGTTCCATCATTTGGTCTTCACACGATGAGGAAAACCTGCACAAATGGTTCAGCACAAACTTCAACGTGGAAGTTCACGCTTATGTGAAAAACGGAAAATACTGTGTTGTAAACAATACGTATGAACCGCAGAGCACAACGGTGTACAAAGGAGACGGCACAAGTTTTGATCTGGATCTGGATGCAAATGAAATTGTTTGGTATGAAATTTAAATAGCATAAAAGAGGGTCAAACCCCTGCGCTGTCATTCAAGGATGCAGAGCAGGGGTTTGGCTTATAAACGGAAAGGACAGAAAAAATGATGGAGCAGATTCAGATTTTGATAAAGCCGGCATCCTCTGCATGTGATCTCCGGTGCCGCTATTGCTTTTACAGAGATGAGGCATCACACCGGAAAGAAGGGAATCTCGGGAAAATGGAACCGCAAGTGATGGAAGCAATCATTGAAAAAGGGCTGTCATGTGCGCAAAACGTTGTGTTCGCATTTCAGGGAGGAGAACCGACGCTTGCCGGATTGGAATTTTTTCGTACCTTTGCAAAAACTGTGGAAGAAAAGAGAAAGAACGGGCAAAAAGTTTCTTATACGATTCAAACAAACGGATATGGGATCGATGATGAATGGATTTCTTTTTTTCGAAAAAATCGTTTTCTTGTAGGAGTATCTTTGGACGGCGTACGGAAAACACATGATGAGAACAGATTGTCCTCAGATGGCAGCGGTACGTTCGAAAAAGTCTTTGAGAACATAAAAAAGATGCAAAAGCAGCAGGTAGATATGAATGTTCTCTGTGTGCTCAACCGCCAGACGGCAGAAAAGATCGAGGCGATCTACCGGTTTTTTATGAGAAAAGGGCTATATTATCAGCAGTATATCCCTTGTCTGGATCCTTTGGATAGAGAACGGGGAAAAGAAAATTACTCTCTGCCCCCGAAGTTGTATGCAGATGCCCTGAAGAGATTGTTTGACCTTTGGTTTGAAGATAAAAGAGCAGGGAATCTGGTATATATCAGACAGTTTGACAATTATCTGCATGTGCTTCGCGGCGGGACACCGGAGGCGTGCACGATGTATGGAAAATGCAGTATGCAAAATGTAGTAGAAGCGGACGGAAGTGTGTATCCATGTGATTTTTATGCGCTGGATACATACAGAATGGGCAATATCAAAGAGACGGACTTTGCGGCGCTTCAGGAGCAGGCATCGCGCGAAGAGGAAGGGACATTCTTTGAAAATCCTGCCAGAAGAGACGACAGGTGTCCATCCTGTCGATGGTACCCCCTTTGCAGAGGTGGATGCAAGCGGGATTGTGAGGAGCAGGCGGGAACTGTCAGGAATTATTATTGTGAAGTGTACACAGAATTTTTTGAGTATGCCATCGGAAGGCTGGAATGGCTGGCGAAAAATAGATATGTGTGAAAACATAATTCAGATTCGCCACAAAAAGAGTACCGTAAAGCAGATGCTTTTCGGTACTTTTTAAGGTGTTCTGTCATTTCATTTTTTATCAGCGGGCGGTAGCCTGTGGAAGTGTCACAGGATATGGGCGCCCCGAAATCAGGCGGGAGCCGTCGCTCATGCCTTCCGTCCGATCCTTCAGGCAGTCGATCAGATGCCCTCGAAGTTCGTGGATCCGATTCTGTCTGTCCGGATCATCGATACGGTCGCAAAGTTCGTGTGGATCTTCTTTCAGGTCAAAATACTGCTCCTGACCGGTTGCTGAATGCCAGATATATTTGTCTGTCTCCGTCACGATCCAGTGGTTGGAAAATTCCCCGTAGGAATGTTCCCCGTGGAGCCAAGGGCGGACGGATGCGCTTGGATCGGCCGTGAGAGGCAGAAGGCAGGAACCGTCCACACTGTCCGGAATCTCGGCGCCGGCGATAGAAAGGAGTGTCGGCATGACATCCCTGAGTTCCACGACCGCGTGGCATGTGGAAGAGGATTTCAGATCCGGCAGTACATTTTTCCCGGCTGCGATAAGAAATGGGATATGGCAGCTTCCTTCATATGGGCGGGATTTCCGGAACATATGATGGTCGCACAGCTCTTCCCCGTGGTCGGAAGTAAAAAGGATCACGGAATCATCGTACACTTCCTGTTCGATGAGGGCCATGATCAGACGTCCGATCTGGTGGTCCAGGTGGGTAATGCAGGCGTAGTATCCGATCATTGCCTGGCGAGCCAGTTCTTTGTCGATCGGTCCGGTTTTGGAGTCAAAGATCCGGCCGTCTTTTCTCAGGTATTCTTCTGTCTCCCAACTGCCTACGAAAGGTTCGCGGAGCGGTTTATCCTTATAAAGGTCAAAGTAATACTGCGGGGCGTCAAATGGCGGGTGCGGGCGCAGGTAGGAGGCCATAAGGAAGAATGGCCGGTTTGGATCCCGACGCCGCAGGAAGTCGAGACTTCGGTCTGTGACCCAGTTGGTCGGATGATACTTCTCTTCGTGCATCCAAGGACGTGCAAGGTAGCTGTTGCAGTCGATACCGGTGTCAGTCACATCTGCTGTCACACCAAGCTCCTGCTTCAGCCAGTAAAAATAGTCGTCGGCAACAAACTGGGATTCCCGGTATGGGACACTCCCGTAGCGTGCGGCGTGGAGATACCCGTCGTGCAGATCCACATTGTGGAAACCGAGATAATTCCTGAGAGGATGGACATGCATCTTTCCTACACACTGGGTATAGTACCCGGCTTTGGAGAGTTCGCCGGCCATTGTGTTAGCGTAATTCCACGGTACATTGTCTTCGTATCCAAGCCGTCCGTGGTGGCTCTGCTCCATTCCGGTGTGGAGTGCCGCGCGGGCCGCGATGCAGCTTGGACAAGCGCTGTAAGCGCGGTCAAAACAGACTCCTTTGGATGCAAGTGTGTCCAGATATGGAGTCTTTACATCCGGGTGTCCGGCATAGCCAAGACAGTCGCCGCGAAGCTGATCAGTCATGATCAATATGATATTAGGCTGTTTCATTTTTCTGGTACTCCTTTTTCATTTTGGTCTGTCGTGTGTTCTGACTACACAATAATACACATCGGTTGGAAAAGCAAGGAAGGACAGGAAATAAAAAACAAACAGCAAGATTTATAAAAAAGTGGACAAGAAAAGAGGTAGAAGAAAACAGAAGAAAGAGGTATAGTAAAATTAACTGTGCCCAAAGAAGGAGGAGAAAAAAATGGTTATGGTATTTGCATTTTTTGCGGTCAGTATACTGTCATCCATCGTGGGATCGATCTGTGGGATCGGAGGGGGCGTGATCATCAAGCCGGTGCTGGATGCAGCGGGGATCATGAGCGTGAGCTGCATCAGTTTCCTGTCGGGATGTACAGTGCTGGCCATGTCTGTGGTCTCTGTGTACAAAAATATCAAGGCTAAGTCCACAAAGCTCAATGTGAAGATTGCCACAGCTCTGGCCATCGGGGCTGCTGTAGGAGGCGTCCTTGGGAAAAGTATGTTCCAGGCCTTGAAGAAGACGGTGGGAAATGAGAATCTTGTAGGGATGACTCAGGCCATTGTATTGATCCTCATTACACTTGGGACACTTGTATACACGATATATAAGAACAAAATCCGGACAAGACAATGCCGACAGATATGGGTGTGTGTCATCATAGGTATTATCCTCGGCATCATGTCCAGCTTCCTTGGAATCGGCGGAGGACCGATCAATCTTGTGGTGTTGGCATATTTCTTTTCCATGTCCACGAAGGAGGCTGCCCTTAGTTCCCTTTACATTATCATGTTTTCGCAGATTACAAGCCTGATACAGACGATCGTTACCGGGACCGTGCCGGATGTGAAGGCTGTTTACTTCATCGTTATGGTCGTTGGAGGGATCCTTGGCGGAACTATCGGCAGCAGGATCAACAAAAAGATCAGCGAAGAAAATGTCAATAAACTTTTCATTTTTCTGATGGCAGTCATCATCTGCATCAATATCTACAATGCTGTGAAGTTCGGCATGGCGTAGTGTCAATCTTTTTCTTTTTTCGGAAGGCTGTGTGTCTGTCGGTATTTGATGGGAGTCATACCATAAGCTTTCCGGAATGTCTGTGTAAAATAAGACTGGGACGAAAAGCCTGTCAGCGAAGAAATCTGTGCGATGGAATAGTTGAAGGATTCCAGGAGCCGGCAGGCTGTCTTAAGCCTCTGCTGATTCAGATACTGGATCGGGGAGAGCCCGGTATATTTCGTAAAAGAATGCACCATATAATATTTATTCATATGTGTCAGGGCGGTAAGCGTATCTAAGGTAATATGCTGCGCATAATTAGTGTCCAGATATTCCTTGATCTGCATACATTCTTTTGTCATTTTTATGGAACTGATCGGAACAGGAACGAGTTTCCACGTGCGTATGATCTTGAGGATCAGGATTTCCAGAAGATGCTGGCAGATTGCTTCAGACCCATATTGTAAAGTTCGGATCTCAAAGAGCATCTGGCGAAACAGCTCCAGGATACTTGGATCGTTCTTGAAGTTACAGAGAATCTGCCCGGTCGGGTTGGCAGAGTCCATAAATGAGATTCCGTCGATTCCAAGGACATAGTACTCAAGGGGCGTATCTTTGGAAGACTGCTCCGTGTGTTCCGTGTAAGGGGGAATGATGACCAGATCTCCCGGCTTGATGGGGTGGTTTTCCGTGCCGAAAAGGAAAGATCCTTTTCCGTCTACCACAAGAAGAAGCTCAGTAAAATGGTGGGTGTGAAGGATATTGGTCCAGTCGCCTTCGTCTTTTGCGTAAGAAATGGAAAGCAGTTTTGAGTTCAGTTTACGTATATCGGTTTCTTTTACAGGGTAATGTCTGTTGCTCATAGATACAATTTCTCCTTTATTTCTTTAAAGTTCCTGAATATACAGATAACTATATTGTTCAAAATGTTTGGGTAAGCGGCAATGATTTAATAATATAATACATAAAATGCACAAAAAAAGCAAGATTTATAAAAAAGAGAGCAATAGAAAGATAGAAACGTCCCGGCATTCGAGCTATAATTTAGACATATAAAACGAAAGGGTACGGCGAGTGATGCAGCCGTACGTGTCAATGAGTTGAGCTGGGGCATCGACAGCAGAGAGGAGATTAATTATGAAAATGAAAAAGGTAAAGAAACTGGTTGCTTTATCTCTTGTTTCTGCCATGACAGTGACAGCGCTGGCTGGATGTGGAAGCAAGTCTAATGATGAAGGCGGATCAGACAAGAGCGGAGACGAAAATGTCCTGAAAGTAGCTGCTTTCAATGGTGGTAACGGAGAACAGATCTGGAAAGATATCGCTGCAGCATTCGAAAAAGAAAACGAAGGAGTTAAAGTAGAACTGCAGATTTCTTCTGAACTTGATCAGGACCTCACAAAGAACATCAAGAATAAAGATTATCCGGACGTTGTATACTACAATCTCGGACAGAAGAGCGGATTTACGGAAAACATGCTGAAAGAAAATGCAGTGGCAGACATCTCAGATGTGTTTGACGATGAGTTAAGAGGCAGACTGATCGACGGTATCCTTGATGGTACAGACGCTCAGCCGTACGGAGACGGAAAGATCTACCTTGCTCCGATCTTCTACACACCGACAGGATTCTGGTACAATAAGAACCTTTTTGAAGGGGACAATGCAAAATATACACTTCCGACAAACTGGGATGAGTTCTTCGCACTTGGAGATCAGGCAAAGAAAGATGGTGTTTCCCTCTTCACATTCCCGCAGGCAGGATACCTGGATGCAACAATGTACACAATGCTCGAACAGGCAGGCGGAATGGACTTTTACAACAAGGCATTAAAATACGATGCAGATACATGGACATCCGAAGCAGGACAAAAAGTGCTTGATACACTTGGTAAACTTGTGACTCCGGAGTACACACAGGAAGATACTGTTGCTAACGCAAACGCAGACGGCGGATTCAAGATCAACCAGCAGAACGTGATCGATGGAAAAGCACTTTTCATGCCAAACGGAAACTGGGTTATCGGAGAAATGGCAGCTTCCACACCGAAGGAATTCTCCTGGGGTATGATGCCGGCGCCGAAGTGGTCTGGAGACACAACACAGGCTGTTTACATGTTCACAGAACAGATGTGGATCCCGAAGGACGCTCCGAACATGGACCTTGCAAAAGAATTCATCAAATTTATGTACTCTGATACAGTTGTTGATATTCTGTTAAACAATACGACGACAAACAAAGAGACAAAAGAGACAACACCTGCACCGATCGTTGCACCGGTCAAGGGAGCAGCTGACAAACTTCCGGAAGGAACAACAAAAGACGTATATGCAGCATCCGCAGCAGAAGACGTTGTATCTGTAACAGGTACATGGGCTACAACAAAACCGATCGAAGGACTTGATATGAAGAAGAATGTATACGGTGCAGTAGAGTCCATCAACACTGGAGATATGACAGTAGAAGACTGGCAGAAGCAGCTTGTCGACACATGGAAAAAATGTGCAGATAACATGGAATAAGCCGAACGGGATTTGATACTAGAGTAATAAACGGTGAGTTGCGACAACTCACCGTTTTTAAAAGAGAAGGAGGGAAAAAATGAACAGAGCGAAATCTCAGAGAAGATTTGTGCTGGCCTGCCTCGCTCCGGCAGTGATCCTCGTAGCGATCTTCATCTTCTATCCGACGATCAATGTATTCAAGATGTCCCTGTTCCGCATGGGCGCGATCACGAATACAAGCGAATTTGTGGGGCTTTCGAACTTTAAGACACTGATGGAAGATAAAAACTTCCTCGAAGCCATGCAGAACACGATTCTGATCATCGTACTCGTAATGATCTGTACGATCGTGCTGGCAATTTTATTTGCAGCGCTTTTGTCACGGGGAAAATTCAAGGGAAAAAATTTCTTCCGTGTTATTTTCTACATACCGAATATTTTGAGTATCGTTGTTATCGGCGGTATCTTCGGAGCGATCTATGATCCGAGCAACGGTCTTCTCAATACTTTCCTGGAAGCAATCCACCTGGATGGACTGACACACAAGTGGATGGGAGAGCCGGACATTGTAATCTATTCCGTCATCTTTGCCCTTGTATGGCAGGCGATCGGATACTACATGGTAATGTATATGTCCGGAATGTCCGCGATCCCGGAAGATCTGTATGAAGCGGCATCTCTGGACGGATCATCAGAGATCCATACATTTTTCTCAGTGACGCTTCCGCTGATCTGGACAAATATCAGGACAACTTTGACATTCTACATCATCAGTACGATCAACTTAAGCTTCCTGTTCGTACAGATCATGACGGACGGAGGTCCGAACGGGAAGACGGAAGTATTCCTGAACTATATGTACAAACAGGCGTATGGGAACGGAGCATATGGATACGGTATGGCAATCGGCGTGGTCGTATTCCTGTTCTCATTCATTTTAGCAGCTATTGTAAACAAGATCACAGACAGAGAAGTCTATGAAATGTAGGAAGGAGGGCACAGAGATATGAATAAACACAAAAAACCAGGTAATATCGTAAGTAAAGTTGTCATCTACATAGCCCTCATCGTTCTGGCGATTTCCATCATCGTACCTGTGGCCTGGGTATTCATGGCAAGCTTCAAGCAGAATTCTGAGTTCATAGGTGAAGGCACAAATCCGTGGGCACTTCCGAAGAAATGGTTTGTACAGAACTATCAGGTAGCGTTCCAGGATGCTCAGATGGGAGAGTTCCTCTTCAATACGATTGTGGTCACAGTGCTGTCTCTGATATTGATCCTTGTGATCGCCCTTCCGGCAGCATATGTACTGTCCAGATTTAAGTTCAGAGGAAACAAGATATTGAACATCATCTTCATGGCAGGACTCTTTATCAATGTGAACTACATCGTAGTTCCGATCTTCCTGATGTTGAGCGATTGGGATACGGCTCTTGGATTCCAGTTCTTCCTGGACAACCGATTTATACTATCGCTGATCTATGCATCCTGCCACCTGCCGTTTACGATTTATCTTCTGAGCAGTTATTTTAAGACACTTCCGAGGGGATTCGAAGAAGCGGCGTACATCGACGGATGCAGTTACTTTAAGACGATGGTAAAGATCATGATCCCGATGGCAAAACCAAGCATCATCACAGTGCTCCTTTTCAACTTCCTTACATTCTGGAACGAGTACATCATCGCATACACATTGATGGATGAACACGGAACACTGGCGATGGGACTTAAGAACCTGATGGCAGTAGAAAGAACAGCGACCAACTACGGTATCATGTACGCAGGTCTTGTTATCGTAATGCTTCCGGTACTGATCTTCTACATCTGTGTACAGAAACGTCTGACAGAAGGTATGACACTCGGCGGACTGAAAGGTTAGGAGGGGAATGGTAATGAATAAGAATATCGTAAGAAATGTAATTATGGTCATTGTCTTTATCGTATGCCTCGCCCTGATCATCATCGGACAAAAGAATATCAGTGCAACCGGCCTGATGATGGAACTGGTAGGTCTGATCGGACTTCTGACACTTTTGTTTATCTATAATCACAGGTATAAATAATACGGTAAATGAAAAGCGTCTCCGCGCGTAAAAGCGGGAGGCGCTTTTTGCTTTTTTTATTTGAGTTTTCTGTCTGCCATGGCTTTGATGGACAAGGTATACTCCGACGGCGTCATTCCGGTCATTTTCTTAAACTGTCTCGAAAAATAGTGGATGGATGTGTATCCCAGGTGTTCGGATATCTGGGTAAAATTCATCTTTCCGGTGCGCATCATCTGTTTCGCGGCGTCGATCTTCATGTGGGAAAAGTACTCGATGATCCCAAGGCCGCTCTTTTTCTGAAAGATCTTCTGCAGCTGTGATCTCCCGATGAGATTGTCCCGACAGATCTTTTCGATGGTAAGGCGGGAAGACAGATGTAGATTCAGATATTCGACGATCCGGTTGAATGTTTCTGTGTCCGTATTTTCTTTCATTGTCTTATCCGGTTTTCCGACATAAGATTCCGGTGGTTGTTTGACGGAGAACTCTTTGTACTTGCGGTAAAGATAGATTAAAAGCTCCTCGAGATAAATCTGGATGAGCTGTCCGGATGCGGCAGGTGCCTCCTGTTTTGCGACAAGGACTGTCTGGTATGGATCGTCCAGCCTGCCTTCCAGAAAAAGATTGGCCTCTGTGATCAGTTTGGCCAGAAGCCCCCGCGCCGCATCGTCCACATGGAGGATCTTCCCGCGGAAAAAATCCATAAGCGGGCTTTGGCAGGAGAAAGAAATGACGATCAGATTTGGGGCGATGCTCCCGTTTGCCCTGACCCAGTGAAATTCATTCGGTTCATGAAAAACGATCTCCCCGCGTTTTAACACATGGGTCTTATCCCCGGCTCCGATCAGCACTTCTCCCTTGTCTACGCACACGAACTCCCAAAAATCATGGGACTCCCCGGGAAAAGAAAAGTCACTCATATATTCAAAGTAGTGGAGGGAGAAAATTTCGTTGATCTGTAATTCTTTGCGGAAAACAATACCCTGGTATTCCATGATGACACCTCTCTCGTATAATAAGTTTATAGTTAATAGTTACTTAGTTCTTTGATAACTGAATAAATAAGGGACAGGATCAATCGGTTTGGTTATACCCATGATATAATTGATCTCTGTGTCAATCAGGCAATAGTTCTTCCACCTCCTGTTGAACCCCTGTGGTTACTTCATTGGAAAGTCTGTTCCCCTGACATGGATGTTAACTTCAAACCAGCTGGCTGTTTGTTGGAGTTCATGGGTGTCCCTTTTGCAGTGGGGTTCGCATCCGCCCATCTCCGACTGAATTCTGATATCGCGAGGGTGTTGATGCTCCATGATCGTGGGTATTGCCAAGCCGATTGACCACGAATACTCTTACGAAAGAAGGTGATCCTATGAGCCCGCTTTACGTCGGTATTGATGTGAGCAGCAAATCCAACGTGGCTTATCTGATGAAGCCCGATGGCTCCAAACACAGCAGCTTCTCAGTTCCCAATTCCCGGGACGGTTCCCGGCAGCTTGTGAAACGCATCCTTTCAGCTATCACTTCTCAATCCCTTACAGACGTTGTCATCGGTCTGGAGGCAACCTCCGTTTATGGCGACAATCTCGTCTGCTTCTTAAGGGAAGACGGCTCCCTTGCGCCGTACAACAAGAAGATCCATGTCCTCAACCCCAAGCAGGTCAATAAGTTCAAGCTTTCTTACAACGACCTGCCTAAGAATGACTATGTGGACTCCTTTGTCATTGCTGACTGCCTGCGCTTCGGTAGAATCAACAAAGAGGTCTATCTTGACGACTACCGTTATGCTGCCCTTAAGAACCTCACAAGGGCCAGGTTCTTCGCTGTCCAGAATCTCACCAAAGAAAAACAGCGTTTTATGAACCATCTGTTTAAGAAGTATTCTACGATGGCGCAGGAGAAGGTATTTTCCGATACCTTCAGTACTACTGCCTTAGCCGTCTATGAATCCTTTGAATCGGCTGAGGCGTTAGCAAACATGGACTTACATCAGCTCACGGAATTTATCATCGAGAAAGGAAAGAACCGTTTCCCTGACCCGGATTCCGTGGCGAAAGCCATCCAGAAAGCCGCCCGGAGTTCCTACCGCCTTCCCAAGACGGTAAATGACTCCGTCAACCAGGTGCTTTCCATATCCATAAGCTCTATGAGAGCTATGGAATCACAGATTAAAGCCTTTGATAAGGTGATTGCTGAACAGATGGCTCTGATTCCTAATACCTTGACATCTGTCAACGGGATTGGCCCTGTCTATTCAGCTGGTATCATTGCAGAAATCGGTGATATCAACCGTTTTCCTAATCAGGCCTCCCTGGCCAAATATGCTGGTCTTGCATGGTCACAGCATCAGTCCGGTGACTTTGAGGCGCAGAACACGCGCCTGATCCACTCCGGCAACCGATACTTAAAGTACTACCTGTGTGAAGCTGCCATGTCTCTTGTGAGATGCGATGCAGAGTACCGCAGCTTTTATTACCGCAAATATAATGAGGTGAACAAGTACCAGCACAAACGTGCCCTCGCATTAACTGCCCGTAAATTGGTGCGGCTGGTCTTTCGACTGCTGAAAGACAACTGCCTGTATAAGGCACCGGAATCCAAATAGGTTTGGATTCTCACGGTGAAGTCACGCCCGGCTAAAAAATCGAAAATAGCGGGGCTTGGAAAAGTGCGCCCATTTTCAGAGGAAACCGGCAAAAATCTATTGATTTTTATTCATTTTCCTCTTGACATATCACCGCTGGACTTTCTTCATTTCTGTATCATAAAATTTCCTACGTTTTTATCTTTTCATGGCTTTCCTTCCCCCTTTCCCGAATTTGCACTGATAACAGCACATGAATGCGGAGAAGTCCTGAAAGAGCTTCCCCGCATGGTATCTGCTGTTATCCGGCCTGCATACCGCAGGCTGATAACGATTATTGAGCGTTATACCTGTTCTCTTTCCAAACCCGTTCCTGCTCCGGTCACTTTTCCGCAGCGTTTTCTCCGGCAGGGTACGCAAACAGCACACTCGCATACCGGGTATCCATCTGGACAGGCAATGAAATTGTCAAGGTTCGATGAAAGGGAAAATATAAGAATGTGTCTTAGAACTCTGCCCTCTCACTAATGGCAGGTTTCAGAGGGGAAAATATAGGTTGGAATGAAAAAATATTTAGAAATTTTTCCGATGTGGTATAATCGAGCTAAGCATTTTTAATTTTCAATAATTTGTTAAGTTTAAAGGAGAGGATTTCCATGACCTGGAATAAAGAGGGCGTACCACATAGAGGATGGCGTTGTATCGACGTTGAAGACTTGGCTGATCTGGTCGATGGTACAGAAGAGATACCTTATGAGCAATGTGAAATGTGTGGAAATGAAAGAATTCGATTTGTACATCTCATGCAGCATCCGGACTATCCACATAAATTGCGTGTTGGATGTGTTTGTGCAGAAAAGATGTCTGATGATTATGTGAATCCACGAAAAGCTGAGGATACTTTAAGGAAACGAGCTTCACGCAGGAAGAATTTTAACAATAAAGAATGGCGATTTAATCCAGAAAAACAGACCTACAGCAAAAAATATAAAGGCGAATACATTACCATAAAAAAAGTCGTTATGGAAATTTTGGAATATATTTCGCCAATAAAAGTTTCTGGAATTATAATGGGAAAAAAATCTATTCTTTTGAAAGTGCTGAACGAGCAGCTTTTGAGATATTTGAAGAATTGCATACCACACAGGCAGAACGAGAGCACCAATACTGGCTTTCCCGGAAGAATTCTTATGGGAACTACTAATAAGATCTGCCCACACTGCGGCAGGAAGATGAAACAGCAGTTTATCGGCTTACAGCACTGCAAATGTGGTATAAGCTGGAAAAAAGACCTGGGATTTTTTGAGCGTACATCGGATATGGTATTCGGTCTTCGCAAAACCAAAGGCAAAAAATGTCATCAACCTATTATACGCTACCAAAATGAAAAATCCAGACCATAAAAATAGCCACTATGTATCCTCATGTCGGACATAGTGACTGTATTAGTTTCTTTGTATATCTAAATCTTTCATTTTCCATGGGTTTAAATTGCCTTGCGATCATTCTGGCAATTACAGGCCTGCTTAATTCGGTTGTCAGTGCTCTGATCCACCATGATGGCTCTGTCATTGTTATTATTAGCTCTGCATTTGTGTTCTGCCGGAAAACATAAATAAAGTTATTGTTTTAAAAATTGAGCCGGCAGATCTGTGTCCTGCCGGCTTATTATCATATATGTATGATCATGTCTCTGGCAATAAGCTGTTCATGCTTCTCAGACTTATTGCAATCGTAGATGTATTGTGCAGCAAAGCCGATGTTGTTGGCTGAATCAGGCCTGCCACGCCCAGAGCTATCAGCGCTCCATTGATGCTTACAATACCTTTGTAGTTTCCCTGAATCCGCCTCATCATGGTATCAGACAACCGTTTCAGCATTACGATTCCACGCAGGTCTTCTGCAGCAATGGTAATATCTGCGATCTCCCGGGCAAGCTCCGCTCCATCACTGATCGCAATTCCTGCATCTGCAGCTGAAAGTGCGGGCGAATCATTGATCCCATCTCCGATCATCACGACTTTTCTCCCCGCAGCTTTTTCTTTTTCAATAAATCCTGCTTTGTCTTCCGGAAGTACTTCGGCATAATACTCATCCACACCAACACGTCCTGCAATGGAAGCAGCGGTACGTTCACTGTCCCCGGTCATCATGACAATCTTAGAGATTCCTTCTGCCCGCAGCATCTGTACCATATCTTTTGCTTCATCCCTGAGCGGATCTTCAATACAGATCACCGCAGTCAGTTCTCCATCAATGGCAAGATACAGATGGGAATATTCCTCCGGAAGCGTATCAAACTTCTCCTGGTATATTTCCCGGATTTTACATTTTTCATCTTCAAAGACAAAATGACTGCTTCCAATCACAGCTTTCTTTCCGTCAATATAAGAGGAAATCCCATGTGCTACGATATATTCTACTTTGGAGTGCATTTCCTCATGATACAGTTTTCTTCTTCTGGCAGCATCTACCACAGCTTTTGCCATGGAATGAGGAAAATGTTCTTCCAGACAGGCAGCAATACGGAGAGCTTCCGGTTCCGGATAATCACCAAATACAACAATCTGCTTTACCGTTGGTTTTGCCTTTGTCAGTGTTCCGGTCTTATCAAATACAATCGTGTCTACTTCAGCCACTGCTTCCAGATATTTTCCGCCTTTCACAGTAATCCCCAGCTGTCCGGCCTGCCTAATCGCCGAAAGAACAGTAATCGGCATGGCCAGTTTCAATGCGCAGGAAAAATCCACCATAAGGACCGAGAGTGCTTTTGTCACATTACGAGTCAGTGCTCCTACAATGCCAGTACCAAGAAGTGTATAAGGGACCAGACGGTCTGCCAGATGTTCCGCTTTGCTTTCCAGTGCGGATTTCAGTTTTTCTGAATCTTCAATCATAGTCACGATCTTCTCATACCTTGTAGATCCTGACACAGCCCTGACTAAGATTTCCAATTCACCTTCTTCCATGACCGTTCCGGCAAACACAGACTGTCCTTTTGTTCTTCTTACCGGAAGGGATTCTCCTGTTAGGGAAGCCTGATTGACCATTCCCTCTCCTGCGGATACCTCTCCATCAAAAGGAATCACATTTCCCATATGTATCACAACGGTATCCCCCGGCATAATATCCGAAGACGGTACAAGGATTTCCTGCTCTCCTCTTTTCAGCCATACTTTCTGCACATTCAACGACATACTGCGGGCAAGATCCCCGACAGATTTCTTGTGTGTCCACTCCTCCAGAAGTTCTCCAATTCCCAGAAGAAACATGACCGAACCTGCAGTATTAAAATCCCCGCGTAGCACGGATACTCCGATTGCCGTGGCATCTAATACCGGAACTTCAATCTTCCTTCTGGCCAGGCACCGGATCCCCTTTCCAATATATTGGGCAGCCTTAAAAGTAAGCCATAGCTTTCTTATCGGATTTGGCAGAATCAGTTTTCCTCCGTAATGAAAGAGTACTTTTGCAATCAGTTTTTCTCTGTATGCAGAATTTAAAGCACGCCCTGAGCTTGACAGTACATTTTCCGGCACATCTTCTTTCTCAAAACGAAACTTTCTTAATCTGCCAATCAATTCTTCCCTGTCTCCTGTATAGTAGATCACAGCATCAGCGGTGCGCTCATATACTTTGACACTGGTAATATCTTTCTGTTTTTCAAGAGTCCAGCAAAGAATATCCGCCTCCGCACATGTCATCCTGTTTCGGATAACATGAATGCGGAGACGGCCTTTCACTTCATGTTTAATAATAAACTTCATTCTTATTCCTGTTCGTTCTCTTCCTGCTCTGCCGCACCATCTTCCTGAAGAGCATCCTCTTTTACGCTATCTGCTTCTTCTTCCGCACGCTTTTCATTGATCTGCTGCGCCTCAGCAAGGATATCTTCTGCATTCTCCTGTATAACAGTAACTGTCTTCATTACACAGTCTTTTGCCCGCAGCGCTGCTGCTGTACAATTCGTGTACAATTTCTTTGCATCTTTACTGGAAAGAACTTTTACACCTGCCGTCCCAAACAGAACTCCTCCTATAAAACATCCAATTTTCTTTAATGCAGAATCACTTAACATAATACATTCCTCCTATTATTTGTGTTTGTAGCCTGTATAGAATAACATTAAAAAGCAAAGGACAGATGCCCATGCCCAGAATTTGTGTTGTTTCACGATTGTATCCCTTCCTTCTATAAGACTTTTTATTAAAATAACAAGTTTAATTCCAGATAGTCAATTCTAACTACTCTTATTGAGAAATTTAGTCATTTTCTTCTACTTATACACAATTTGTCTGCTAAGTACCCCGATCTTCTCCAGTTCCTTTACCAGACGGTAAACCGTTGCCATCCCAATGCTATGATCCAGCTTTGATGCCTGAACATAGATTTCTTTGCAGCTGGAACACCTGTTTTCCAGGATAATATCTAAGATCATCTTCCGCTGTTTCGTTATCCTGCAGCCGTTTTCTTTTAGTTTTATTATTATTTTTTCTTTTTCGCCATTCATCCAAAACTTCTCCATGCATCCATATTCACTGGTTTTACAGATTTCTAACATATCTGGTTCTGAACAGAGTCCACGGAAAATCCTTCTTTTTCCACTGCAGCAATCCAAACATCGTCTTCTACTTCACGATCAAGAGAGACTTCTGCCCATCCTTTTGCAAGATCTACTTTGGCAGAGACCCCATCAATCTGATTCAGACTGTCTGTCACACTTTGCACGCAATGTTCACAGTGCATTCCTGAAATAACGATAGTTTTCTTCGCAATGATGGGCCCTGACAGTTTTTTTCTTTTCCTTTTCCGTCGGTCAGAACAGTTTCCTCCTGCCGGACACCCCACGCATTTCACTCCATTTCTTTTCGCTCTGATCAGATACGCTGCTGCT